>CACXED010000242.1 GCA_902766575.1 uncultured Ruminococcus sp.
CGAGGGGGGAGGGTATTACTTTTGGCGGCTGAAAAGTAGTACCCTCCCCCCTCGTAACGGCGAGCCGCCGCTCTCAAAGTCAAGGTTAGTGACTGCGCCGCCGTTAGTTTTAGTCTTATCAAACATACAGCGTCGCGGAGGGCGAATTGTTCGCCTCATAAAATATCAAGCGTCGCAGAGAGCGCAATTGTTCGTCTCAATGAAAAATTCAGCGCTGCGGAAAATATAGTTATAGCCGTTCGTGCCGCGAAAGACAAAAAGAAAACACGCACAGACGAGCTGCGCGTGTCCTGTAACGGCTTTTGCCGTGGTGACCCGTACGGGAATCGAACCCATGTTACAGCCGTGAAAGGGCCGTGTCTTAACCGCTTGACCAACGGGCCAATTCCCAACCGATTGGTCAGGATTTGGTAGCGGAGATTGGACTTGAACCCATGACCTACCGGGTATGAACCGGTTGCTCTAGCCAGCTGAGCTACTCCGCCATCATAGATATTAAATTGCTCCGTGATGAGTTCAAGCTCTCGATCACATCGCTCAACTATTATATCATAAATCTACCCGTTTGTCAAGGGGTTTTTGAAAAAAATAATGTCTTTTTCGGATTTTTTCACTCCGGCTCGAGCCGATTCCGGATGTTTGTCGGAAATGTACAGCCGGAGCTCTTGCTATGACGAGAGGTTCTTTTATTTTTGCGCTTGAAAATGTCGGAAAAATGTGATAAAATTTTATTGTCGGTAAATATTCTGCCGACACAGAGTAGACCCTAATGCGTAAAGTGTCCCATGAACGGGGAGTTGTCGTGGGAACGAAAGAGGGAAACCCCTTCTGCGGTATCAGGGTCGCATCCCGCTGTTGCATAGACGGAGCTTTTTTCGCGGATTCTCCTTATATGCGGCACTGACGGAATGCTGCATAATAAGGAGGTATTTTTTATGCAGAACACACAGGCTCATCCCGAAAAACAATGGCTCGACGTCAACGAAAAGCCGCCGATATTCTCGGCTGAATACTGGAAATGCGCCGCGCATCAGCTGAGAGACGTCAGGATCCTCTGCATCGCGGCGATACTGATAGCGCTCAGAGTCGCGCTGAAATCGGCTTATATTCCGGTCGGCGAGAATCTGAATATCTATTTCGGCTTCTTCGTCAACGCGCTCGGAGCGATGATCTTCGGCCCGGTGGTCGCGATAATCGGCGCTTCGATCTCCGACACGCTCGGAGCGCTCCTTTTCCCGAGCAACGGCGCTTACTTCTTTCCGTTCATCTTCGTCGAGATCGCCGGCTCGCTGACCTTTGCGCTCTTTCTCTGGCGCAGAAAGCTGTCGACGGTGCGCATAATCCTGTCGCGCTTCGCGGTGGTTTTTATCTGCAACTTCGTCCTGAATCCGATCATCATGAACTGGTACTACGCCTGGCTGAACAACGGCAAGACCTATAAGTTCATCACTCTGCCGAGAGTAGTCAAGAACCTCGCGCTCTTTCCGGCTGAGGCGTTCCTGCTCGTGCTGTTCCTCGGAGCGCTGACGCCGGCGCTCACGCGTATGAAGCTGATACCGTCGGGACAGGACAAGCTCAGCTTCAACAAAAAGCATATAATCCTGCTTGCGGTGCTGTTCGTCGCGGCAGCGGTATTCGTGCTCACCTATTATTTCGTCTGGCTGCCGAGCCGGGGCTGACCTCGCGCCCTTTAGCCGGAGACAAAATTTCGGAGGACAATTCTTACCATGAAAAAATACGGCTCCGGCGCGGTCTATATAGTTTCGGCCGCGATACTCTGGGGACTTTTCCCGGTTTTCACGCGGATCCTCTACTCTGAGGGGATCTCAGTCACCGACGCCGTAGCGGCGAGAGCTCTCGTCGCCGGAGCGATTTATCTCGTCTGGGGACTCATTGGCGGCGTTTTCAGGGGGCTGAAGCCGAGGGATTATCTTTTTCTCGCTTTCTACGGACTCTGCTCGGTTTTCGGAACATATCTGTTCTACGCGCTCGCTATAAAGTACCTGTCGGCGGCGATGGCGGCGATGCTTTTGTACACCGCTCCTGCGTTCGTGATACTTTTCGACCGGATTTTCTACGGCGAGCCGATCACCCGCGTCAAGCTGACCGCGCTCGCGGCGGCTTTTGCCGGGAGCTGTCTCGTCGTCAGAGTCTACGACCCGAGCTCGCTCGTACTGAACCTGAAAGGCATAGCGCTCGGACTGCTTGCGGGAATTTCGTACTCGATGCTGACCGTCGTCGGGCGAAAGGCGATAAAGCTGGGGTATACTCCGCTCCAGAACACCTTTGTCCCGTCGATATCGGTCGCGCTGATCTTTCTCGTCGCCGCGCCGCCCTGGACTATTGAGATACCGTCGGCAAAGACGGCGCTCTGCTATCTCGCGGTAGGGATAATCGGCAGCGTTCTGCCCTATTTCTTCTATCTGAAAGGGCTTTCGTCCGGGATCAGCGGCGCGTCGGCGAGCATACTCGCCAACGTCGAGCCGGTGGCTGCGACGCTTTTCGGAATGATATTCTTCACGGACAGGCTTGAGCCGCTCCAGATCGTCGGGATGGCAATAGTGCTGATCGGCGCGGCGATACCGTCGCTTCCGAATAAGCGCGAAAAGCGCTGCCTGACCTGAGCTCAAATATAAACCCGCGCCGGATCGCTCCGACGCGGGTCTTTTATGCCTATGCTAAGCTGCCGATTATAGCCGCCGCGATCTGAGCCGCAGCCGCTCTGGTCACGACCTCGTAGGGCGCAAGCGAGACGCCGCTGCCGGTCGCCTTTCCTCGGATGATGCCGCAGGTTCGCAGAGCCTCCATCGATGAGCGCGCCCAGACGGGTATGCTGTCGTCGGCAAAGGTTTGTACGCTTCCGTCGGCAGACGCGCCGGTCAGCCTTGCGACCATGACCGAAGCCTCGGCACGGGTGATCTGATTGTTCGGGCAGAAGCAGAGCCCCTCGTCAGTCTCAAAGCCCGAAATGACTCCAAGCGCCCCAGCGGCGGCTATGCTGCCCTTGTATTCGGACGGTATCGAGGCGTCGTCGGCAAATCCGGTGTTCTCGGTCGAAAAGCCGCTGTAGCCCGCCGCTTTCATTATGAAATCGAGGAATTCAGCCCGGCTCATCGGCTCGTCGGGACAGAACAACTCGCGCTTTTCGATGATCCCGGCGCGCTCGCAGGCTATGACCGCCGCGTTTGCCCAGTGTCCCTCGAGATCGGAAAAGACCTCCTCCGGCTCTGCCGAATCGACTGTCAGCGAGACCTTGACGGTGTTCGACGCGGCGCCGTATCTGTCTACCGCGCGGAGCGTGAAGCTGTCGCGTCCCTCATAATCGGCGTCGGGCGTGTAGACATAGTAGCCGAGCTCCTCGTCAGAGAGCGAGACCTCGCCGTGCGAGGGCTTTGAGACTATCTCAAAGCGCAGGCTGTCGCCGTCCGGGTCGGCTGCTTTTATCGAGCCGAGACAGTCTATGCCTGAAAAAACTCCGCTCGTCACCGCCTCGGGCTGAGTTATGACCGGAGCCGAGTTGACCCTCGACAGCGCGAAAACCTCGCAGTCGTAGCGGGTCGTAAAGGCGCTCGAGCCGACGCAGAAGCCGAAGCTCGTCTCAAACTCTCCGCCGCCGCTCGGGACGAAGCGCAGGGAATTGAGATTCTTTCCCGAGATCGTCTGTCCCTCGGAGACCTCCAGCGAGCCGAGCTTGAAAACTCCGGTCTCCCTCGGCGGAAGCGTGGTCAGCGTGATCTGCTTTACCTTTTCAAGTCCAAGCCCGTCGGCGAAATCCTCCGACGAAAAGCTGATGTCCGCTCCGGCGATTCCGGTCTTGACGAGCTTGTGCTCGGCGGCTATCACCTGAAGTCCGGGCGAGAGCGGCGCTTCGGACGCCGATATTCCGGCTGACGGTATCATCGACGCCAGCAGCATGGTTGCTGTCATTAGTGCTTTGTTTATCTGCTTCATTAAAATCTACCTCCTTGATGAAGCCTCAGCGCTCCTATTTTTACCGCTGCGGCATAAAATATACATGAAAATCGGGCAGATTTGAGTTTTTGCAGAAAAATCCCCTCCGCAGGGGATTATCTTCCGGCGGAGGGGATAGTTATTTGATTTTTTTGCCTTATTCGTCGGATTCCTCGTCGACTACGGCGATTCCGAGCTCGGCGAGCGCCTTGTCGTCGGGCTTTGCCGGGCATTTGGTCATGAGCTCGGAGGCATTCTGGATCTTCGGGAAAGCGATGACGTCGCGGATATCGTCGATTCCGAGCATCAGCATCGTGAGCCGGTCGAGTCCGAACGCCATTCCTGCGTGCGGCGGAACTCCGTACTGGAAAGCCTCGAGCAGGAAGCCGAACTTCTCGTTCGCTTCCTCGTGGCTCATGCCGAGCAGGTCGAACATCTTAGACTGGATCTCGGCGTCGTGGATACGCACCGAGCCGCCTCCGGCTTCGGTTCCGTTGATGACGATATCGTAAGCCTTTGCGCGGATCTTTCCGGGATCGGTGTCGACGTATTGGAGATCCTCCTCCATCGGCATCGTGAAGGGATGGTGCATAGCGTAGTAGCGTCCGTCCTCCTCGGAGTATTCGAGCAGAGGGAACTCGGTGATCCAGAGCAGCTTATAGTCGCTTGGGTCGAGCAGTCCGAGCCGCTTTGCGATCTCGCAGCGGAGCGCTCCTAGCGTGTCGAACACTACCTTGTTCTTGTCGGCGACGATGAATACGAGGTCGTTCGTCTCGATACCGAGAGCCTTGACTATCGCGTTCATCTCGTCCTCGGTGAGGAACTTTGCAAAGGACGACGAGACCTCGCCGTTAAGGTTCTTGTACCACGCGAGTCCCTTTGCCTTGTAGGACTTGACAAAGGTCGTGAGAGCGTCGATCTCCTTGCGCGAGAACTTAGCCGCCTGCCCCTTGATGTTGATGGCTCTGACCGAGCCGCCGTTCGCGACCGCGTCGGCAAAGACCTTGAAGCCGCAGCCCTTGACCGCATCGGAGATGTTCTGAAGCTCAAAGCCGAAGCGCAGGTCGGGCTTGTCCGAGCCGAAGCGCTCCATAGCCTCGTGCCAGGTCATTCTCTGGAGCGGGAGCGGGAGGTCGATGCCCTTGAATTCCTTGAAAAGGCGGGCGAGGAACTTCTCGTTCATCTCCATGACGTCGTCCTCGGTGACGTAGGACATCTCGAGGTCGATCTGAGTAAACTCGGGCTGACGGTCAGCGCGGAGATCCTCGTCGCGGAAGCAGCGGGCGACCTGGAAGTATCTGTCGAAGCCCGAGAGCATCAGCAGCTGCTTATAGAGCTGAGGCGACTGGGGCAGAGCGTAGAATTTACCGTGATGTATGCGGCTCGGGACGAGATAGTCGCGCGCGCCCTCGGGAGTCGGCTTGATGAGGCAGGGAGTCTCGATATCAATGAAGCCGTTCTCGGCGTAGTAATCGCGGGCGATCTTGACGATTTTGCTTCTCGCGATGATATTGCGGGTGAGATCCGGACGGCGCAGGTCGAGATAGCGGTGCTTTAAGCGAAGCTCGGGATTGACGTTTGAGTTCTCGACGATCTCAAAGGGCGGTGTGAGCGAGGTCGAAAAGACCTTGAGCTCGTCTACGGCGATTTCGATCTCTCCGGTGGGGAGATTCTTGTTGACCGCTCCCTCTCCGCGCGGACGGACGGTTCCTTTAGCGCAGATAGAATACTCGGAGCGGAGCGCGAACGCCGCGTCGAAGATAGCCTTGTCGGTCTTTTCGTCAAAGGCGAGCTGAATGATTCCCGATCTGTCTCTGAGGTCTACGAAGATAAGGCTGCCGAGGTCGCGCTGACGCTGCACCCAGCCCATGACGCATACGTGACTACCGATATCGCCCTTGGTGAGCTCGGCGGCGTAGCAGGTTCGCTTGTCGTTTTTGGTAAGTTGAGCACCCATTGTATATATTCTCCTTATTCTCTTGATTTAAGTTATTTTTTGCGACGCACTATGTTTGATGAGACTATGCGACGGAATGCTGTGCATTCCTTACGCAGGCTAACGGTGGCGCAGTCACAAGCCTTGACTATGGGAGCGGCGGCTCGTCGCCGACGAGGGTACGGTCCATGTCTAAGATTTTCAAGGCTGCGTACCTCCGTATATTTCATAATAATATATTATATCAAATCCCGCTCAGTTTTTCAATAAGCGGGGCTGAAATAATCTCCATCGACACGAATATTTGTCGAAAGCACACAGAATTTCCGAGCTATCATCGAAAATAATGTCGAATCAGACGATAATTCCTCCGCCTATGACTATATCGCCGTCGTAGATCACGACCGACTGACCGCGGGTTATCGCTCGCTGCGGCTCGTCGAATTCGAGGTGAAGCGAGTCCTCGCCGGTCTGAACGAGCGTCGCGGGAGCTTCCTTATGCGAGTAGCGTATCTTCGCGGTCACTCTTATCGGCGAGGAGATGCTGTCGCAGGCGATGAGATTTATCTCCGCAGCGTCGAGGGAGCGGCTGTAGAGGTCGGGCTCGTCGCCGAGGGTTATCGTGTTTCTGACCGGGTCTATCGCGGTCACGCAGGTGCGGCGTCCTATTGAGATGCCGAGCTTCTTTCGCTGACCGAGCGTGTAGTGAATTATGCCCTTGTGCTGACCGACGAC
>CACXED010000243.1 GCA_902766575.1 uncultured Ruminococcus sp.
CGACAAGCTCGGTCATCGAGGCGTTCAAAGCCGTTGAGACCGCAAAGCAGGGCGCTGAGACCGCGATAAACCAGGAGAAGGCTTACTCGAACTCCAAGCTCCCCAGCGCTCAGGCTGAAGCCGACAAGCTCATCCAGAACGCCGAGTACTTGAAGCAGAACCGCATCAACGAAGCCGTCAAGCAGGTCGCCCGCTTTGCCGCGATGTACGACGAGTACACCAAGAATCCCGACATAACCAAGCTCAGAATGTACTACGAGATGGTCGAGGAGGCGCTCCCCGGCGTCAAGCTCTACATTGACACGACCGACGGCTCGACCGACAAGCTCCTCCCGCTCGAGAGCTTCTCAAAGTAAGGAGTACTTACAAATGAAAAAAACAATAATCACACTTTTGATTGTCCTGCTCGTCGTCATAGTCGGCGCGCAGACATTATACGCGGTCGCTGAGAACGAATACGTCTGCGTCATGCGCTTCTCCGAGATAGTCAAGGTCGAGGACTCAGCCGGACTGCACTTCAAGCTCCCCTTCGTCGACACGACCCGCAGCTTCCCGAAAACCACCCTCATCTACGACATCCCGCCGTCTGAGGTCCTGACCGCCGACAAGAAGAACATGACGGTCGACAGCTACATAATCTGGGAGATCGGCGATCCCAAGACCTTCTACCGCTCGCTCGGAACGACCTCCGAGGCTGAGGCGCGCCTCAACGCCGTCACCTACAACTCGCTCAAGAACCTGATGGGTAAGCTCCAGCAGAGCGATATCATCAACATGGACGACGCCTCCGAGCGCAACGACATCTACGCCGGAATCACCAAGGAGGTCGCCGGACTCTGCGACACCTACGGAATCAACGTCCTCGACGTCAAGATCAAGCGCTTCGACCTGCCCGACAACAACGAGCAGGCGGTCTACGAGCGCATGATCTCCGACCGCAACCAGATCGCCGAGAAGTATACCGCCGACGGTAACTACGAGGCTTCGATCATCCGCAACGAGGTCGACAAGCAGGTCAACATCGTCGTCTCCAACGCCGAGGCTGAGGCCGCGCGTCTCGAGGCTGAGGGCGAGCAGGAGTACATGAGACTCCTCGCCGAGGCTTACAACACCGACGACAAGAAGGAATTCTACGAGTTCATGCGCGCGCTCGAGGCTCTCAAGGCCTCGCTCTCGGGCGAGGACAAGACGGTCATTATCGACGGAGACTCCAAGCTCGGTCAGATACTGATGAACCCATAAACCAACCCTGAGCTCAGGCACATTCGAAAGGACAAACAGTCATGTTCACACCGATAATTTCGGGGATATCCTTCTGCGATATTCTCGTCTACTTCCTGCTGTATTCTATAGTCGGTTATATGCTCGAGGTCGTATACGCGGCGCTTGTGCTCGGGAAATTTGTGAACCGCGGCTTTCTGAACGGACCGTGGTGTCCTATCTACGGCTTCGGAATGGTCATCGTAGCGATAACCCTGAAGCCGGTGAGCCAGAATCTGTTCATGCTTTTTATCGGCTCGGTCATCGTGACGTCGGTAATAGAGTTCGTGACCGGCTTCGTGCTTGAAAAGGTGTTCAACCAGAAATGGTGGGACTACTCCGACGAGCCGTTCAACCTCGGCGGATATATCTGCCTGAAATTCTCGCTGATCTGGGGTATCGCCTGCGTGTTCGTGGTCAGACTCGTGCTGCCGTTCACCGACTGGCTCGCGTCGCATCTGCACAATACGCTCGGAGCCGCCGCGCTTTTCACGCTGCTCGGTCTGATGATTGCCGATCTTGCCGCGACTGTCGTGACCATCGTCGGCATGAAGAAGAAGCTGCGCCTTATGACCGCCATCGCCGAAAAGCTGAAAGCGAACTCGGACAGCGTCGGCGGCTTCCTCTCGGAGGAGACGCTTGAGCTGCGCGCGAAATTCGACGCGCTGTCGGCTTCCATAAGCGAAAAGCGCGGCAGCCGCCGTGTCATGAACGCCTTCCCGAACCTCAGGGAAAAGAGCGCAAACAAGCTCGCCGAGCTGCGCGAGAGCTTCCATGA
This sequence comes from uncultured Ruminococcus sp., assembly GCA_902766575.1. GTDB lineage: Bacteria > Bacillota > Clostridia > Oscillospirales > CAG-272 > Flemingiibacterium. The sequence goes on from CACXED010000243.1 coordinate 2,039, forward strand.
GGGGGTAGAGAAGTCCCGGGATAATTTCAGCGAGGCCCGCGAGAGCTTCGAGAGGCGCGTGGACGCTATCCGTCCCAAGCTGGCGATCACAAAAGAGGATATCCCGCATATCGTGATCGCGCTTATCATAGGCGTCGCGGTGGGATATTTCATCGGTAAAATATTGTAAGACCCGGACTGCCGCCCAAAAACGGCAGTCCTTTTCGTATTACTGGCAGGCGTAGCATATTTTTTGTGTTTCATTTTCGCGCGTTTTGGCTTATAATATATAGTAAGGGGCGCGCCGTCGGTATCTTCGGCGTATCCCGAGTGACTTACTCCCCGAAAGGATAATCGAAATGGAACACATACTCATAAGTCCCGGCAAGCTGAAGCTGATGCTCACCCGAGGCGACGTCGAGCGCTACGATCTCGTCTCGGCGGTCGACGGGGACGCCGATCCCGAGTCAAGGCAGGCGTTCAGGACGCTGCTCGCCGACGC
>CACXED010000244.1 GCA_902766575.1 uncultured Ruminococcus sp.
AAGGATAACGAATCGCTCGACAGCGCTCTTCGCAGATTCAAGAGACAGTGCGCAAGATCCGGAGTTCTCGCAGAGCTCCGTAAGAGAGAGCACTATGAAAAGCCGAGCGTCAAGCGTAAGAAGAAATCTGAAGCAGCTCGTAAGCGTAAGTCTAAATAAATATTTCCGCAAGATTATTTATGCTTCTGAATTAAAAGGAACGGTGATTTATTCACCGCTCCTTTTAATTTTACCTATGTGAATGAAATTGTTGGAAATCATAAAAATCGTCCGAAAAATTGCTTGAATTTCACATCAGCTACAATAAACTATTGACAAATTGATGCTTTGAATGTATAATAGTAATACCAACAATGAACTCCGGCGGAAAATCGCCGGGCATGGAAAGGAAATAAAGAAATGAAGCGTTTGATCAGCATACTCATTCTGACGGCAATGCTCGCAGGGCTTGCGGCCTGCGGCGATACTCCGGCGGAAAATCCCGACACCTCAGCCTCCGACAACAGCTCGACTACCGCGCCCGAGGAGACCACCGATCCCCGCTACAGCATCAGGGAGGAGCTCCCGGATAAGGACTACGAGGGCTATACCGTCCGCATTCTCATGCGCGACAGCACTTCGCCCGACTGGATCGGCGATATGTTCAGCGACGAGGAGACCGGAGAGGTCATCGGCGACGCGATCTACTACCGCAATCAGTCTGTCTCCGAGCGCTTCGGCGTAAACTTTGAGCTTATCAAGAGCTCCCACAACAACTACGAGACCGACGGCGTCAGCTCGATTATGGCGGGTGAGGACGCTTACGATATCATCGTTCCCCACGCCCGCGCGGCTTTCGTCTATGCCGAGCAGGGGCTCTGCCTTGACTGGAACGACAATCTGCCCTATGTCGACCTCGACAAGCCCTGGTGGGATCAGGACGCGAGAAAGAGCTTTGAGATCAACGGCAAGCTCTTTACGATGGTCGGCGATATCAGCTATCAGGCGCTCGCTCAGACCGACTGTATGCTCTTTAACAAGAACCTGTTCGACAAGTACAACGAGGAATACCTCTATCAGAAGGTGCTCGACAACGAGTGGACCTTTGACGAGTTCTCGCGGCATGCTCTGATATGCTCCGACGATCTGAACGGCGACGGCAAGTTTGAGCCCGACAAGGATCTCTACGGCTACGCGACCTACATCTGGGTCGGCCCGATACAGGCTCTGACCTCCGGCGGAGGAAGAATAGTCTCCGCAACGTCTGACGGCGGGCTTGAACTGACCATCAACTCCGAGCGCAATATTGATATCTATGACAAATATTTCAAGCTCGTCGACACCGACAACTGCTATCTCGAGCTCAACCGCGACGAGGGCAAGAGCGTTCTTGACCGCAAGAAGGTCTTTGCCGAGGGCCGCGCGCTCCTGATGGACGGCAACCTTAACGATATATCCTATCTGCGCGACATGAAGGACGATTTCGGCATCGTTCCGTGGCCCAAGTACGACTCCTCCTGCGAGAAATACTACACCAACGTCGACTCGGGAACCAATCTGTTCATCGTGCCGATCACAAGCTCCGATGCCGAGCGCACGTCGATAGTCCTTGAGGCTCTCTGCGCCGAGGGCTACAGAACGGTCATTCCGGCTTACTATGAGGTCGCGCTCCAGAAGAAGTACACCCGCGACGATCTGTCGGTGCAGATGCTCGATATCATCAAGGAAGGCAGAGTCTTTGACATCGGCTACTACTACTGCGGAGGTACCTTCGGAAGCGCTGGCTACAACCTCGCAAACAGCACCGACCGCAACTTCTCCTCCTACTACGCTCAGAACGAATCCACAGTCAAGACCGAGCTCCAGAAGAAGCTCGACAATTACGGCAAGTAATAGCCTCGGGAGACGATGCAGGTCGCATCGTCTCCCCGATTGCTTATAGCGTCGACACGCTGCCGGCTGCCACGCAGCCGTGTCGGCTCGACGCCGACGGAGAAGGAGCAAGAGGGGGGAGGGGACTACTTTTCAGCCGCCAAAAGTAATCCCCTCCCCCCTCTTGACTCCCCTCACCCTGTAAACGCTATGTGGGCGTGCGGTGCGATTTGCTCTTTTGTGCTTCAAGGGAATTGCAGCTTTTCTTTGTGCTATTTGTTCTTTACTGCTCCATGTGCATCAGGTGCGCTGTCGCTCTATTTCTGTCGCTTCTGCGAAGATGGTTGTTTGATGGGACTACAGCTAACGGCGGCGCAGAAACTAACCTTGACTATGGGAGCGGCGGCACGCCGCCGGCTGCCGGCTTTTGTTTAGATTTTCGAGCAAAATTTGCCGGCGGCTATTTACTTTTTCCGGGATAGGTAGTATAATATCAGAGGTGGGCTGTAAATCTTTTCGGAAAAATACCCGAAAATTTGCATTGACATGATATTGCCGCTGTGATAAAATAGGCTTGGGAGAATTCCCAATATATGATACTACGGAGACTAAACCTATGAAAATCACATTCAATCCGGATCTCAAGCTCTTTCGCCTTGCCTGCGGCGAGATGGAGTACGGCTTTGCGGTAAATAACGACGGTCAGCTCATGAATCTCCACTGGGGAGCGCCGATGCTCTCCGACAGGGATTATTCGCTCCTGCTCTCGGACAGAGCGGTCATGGCGAATGGTTCCCGCGACTGCAACTCGGGCGAGTACCGCTTCGGCGCGCCCTTTGACTACGCTGCTCCGGCGATCAGAGTCCGCTTCCCCGACGGCGCGGAGACTCTGCGGCTCGTCTATAAATCGCATGAGATAGACGAGGATACCCTGACTGTCACGCTCGCTGACAGCTTTTATCCCCTCGAGGTCAGACTCGTCTACAAGACCTTTGCCGACCTGCCGCTGATTTCACGCTCGGCGGTTATTACGAATAACTGCTCCGGAGAGGTAATTCTCCGCTCGGCTATGAGCGCGACAGTTCAGCTTCCGCGCGGCGTTGAATGGCGGCTGACGCATTACGCGGGAGAGTGGGGCGCGGAGTACGAGCGTCAGCAGTCGAGGTTAGGGCAGGGCAGGATAGTTCTCGAAACCTCTTACCTGACCGACGCGGCGGCTCATATCGTGCCTTTCTTCGCGCTCGACGAGGAGGGACGCTCGACCGAGACCGACGGAGAGGTCTACTTCGGCGCGCTGCAATACAGCGGCGATTTCAAGATTATCGTCGAGTCTCAGCACACTCAGCTTCTCAAGCGAGCGAGCGTCACCGCCGGAGTAAACGATTTCACCTCAGAGATTCCGCTCGCGTCCGGAGAGAGCTTTGAGACGCCGTCGCTGATCGTCGGCTTCTCGAATAGCGGCTTCGGGCATATGAGCGAGATTCTCTACGACTGGCAGTTCGACCATATCCTCCCGAGAGGAAAGAAAACCGATAAGGCTCACGCGGTGCGCCCGGTAATCTACAACACATGGTATCCCTACGAGTTCGACATCGACGAGAAAAAGCTCATCGACTTCATTCCGAAGGCGAAGTATATCGGCGCGGAGCTCTACGTCATCGACGACGGCTGGATGAAGGGCCGCTCGAACGACAAGCGCGGGCTTGGCGACTGGTTCATCGACGAGGAGCGCTTCCCGCACGGACTGCGCTATATCTCCGACAAGGCGCACGAGGCGGGTATGATGTTCGGTATCTGGGTCGAGCCGGAAATGGTCAATCCCGACTCCGATCTCTACCGCGCCCATCCCGACTGGGTGCTCTCCGAGCCGAACCGCGAGCGCTCGCTTATGCGTACACAGCTGATTCTCGATATGTCGCGGGACGATATCACCGACTGGACGATAGACTGGCTCGACCGGCTCATCGAGGACGCGAAGCTCGACTACCTCAAATGGGATATGAACCGCGAGGCGTCCGAGATCGGACTCTATCAGTTAGAGCGCGGCGTCGCGGTTAAATATATGAAGAATATCGAGCGGATCTGGAAGCACCTCAACGAGAAATTCCCCGATCTGCTGCTCGAGAACTGCGCTTCGGGCGGAGGACGCGCCGACTACGGTATGCTCCCCTATGCCGACCGGGTGAACCGCTCGGACAACGCCGACCCGATCGACGTTATGCTGCTGCACGAGGGCTACTCGACGCTCTTTGTTCCGAAGCTGGCCGGAGGCGCGGGCAATGTCTCGCCGTCGCCGAACTATGTCAACCGCCGGGTCGTTCCGCTCGAATATCGCGTCAACAGCGGTATGACCGGCTCAATGAGCGTCGGAGTGAATCTGCTCAAATCCGATCAGACCGAGCTCGACGCTCTGCGCGACGCGGTCAGCCGCTTCAAACAGCTCCGCCCGGCATTGCAGGACGCATATGTCTATCGTATCGCGTCGGCGAACGAGCACCCCTACTCGGTTCTCCAGTACACAAAGCGCGACAGGTCGCAGTTCACGCTGTTCGCCTTCGCTCACGGTATGCACCAATGGGACAAGCAGCTCCCGCGGTTCAGAATGAGAGGGCTCGACCCGAACGCGGTCTATGTCTCGGAGAGCGGAAACAGGCTGAGCGGCGCGGCGCTTATGAACAGCGGTATCTCACTCAATATGTTCGGAGACTATTACAGTCACACCGAGACGTGGAGGGTCATCGACTGACCCTATCTGCGGAGCGGCATGGCTGAAAATCATAATATTTTTGAGAGGTAAAACCTATGAAAAACGGAAAAATCGGCTATGCCGTAGCCGGGCTCGGAGTCGGAAAGGCTCATGTTGACGCTGCGGCTGAATACGACAGATGCGAGCTCGTCGCGGTCTGCGACCTGATTCAGGAAAAGATGGACAAGGTCGCATCGCGCTATCCCGGAACCAAGACCTATCTCGACTTTGACGAGATGCTGAAAGACCCGGAGATCGACATAATCAGCATAGCCCTGCCCAGCGCTATGCACGCCGATTTCGCGGTAAAGGCGCTCGAAGCGGGGAAGAACGTTCTCGTCGAAAAGCCGATCGACATCACGGTCGAAGCGGCTCTGCGCATCGAGGAGGCTCGCGTCAGAACCGGCAAGACGGTCGGAGTTGTGCATCAGAACCGCAACAACGCGGTCATGAAGCCTATCAAGGAGGCGGTCGACTCGGGGCGCATCGGAAAGCAGGTGCTCGGAACCTTTGCGGTCAAGTGGTATCGCGATCAGCGCTACTACGACAACGGCTGGCACGGCACCTGGGCTATGGACGGCGGAGGTTCGCTGATCAATCAGGCTGTCCACACGGTCGACCTGATGCAGTGGCTGATGGGCGACGTCGCGTCGGTTCACTCGACGATGGGCATCTACAACCACAACATCGAGACCGAGGACATGACCGCCTCGCTCATCACCTTTAAGAGCGGAGCCGCGGCGACCTTCGTCAGCACGACCTGCGCCTATCCCGGGCTCAGCACCGACATTCAGCTCTACGGCACCGGCGGCTCGATCGAGGCTGACGCGGATATCCTCAAGCGTTGGCGTTTTGCCGACTCGGAGGACGAGGAGGATGAGGAGGAAGAAATGCTCGACAGATACAGCGGCGGAAACCGTGCCGCCGAGCGCTCCGACCCGACTCTCGTCACCGGTCACGCTTCGATGGTAAGGGATATCGTCGACGCGGTGCTCGACGGCAGAGACCCGCAGATCATGCCCCTCGAGGCGGTCAAGAGCGTCCGGATCGTCAGAGCTGTCTACGAGTCGGCGAAAACCGGAAAGACGATTTATTTTGACTGATATCCGGCACATTTTGTCCGGCGCAATTTTCTGATATCTATTGACATACCGCGGAAAATACGGTAAAATAGTTATGCAAAAGCTATTTTATTAAGGAGAATGATATCATGATCAAGGAACTTGGCGTACAGCTTTACACTATACGCGACTATATGAAGGACGAGGACTCGATCCGCTCGAGCTTTATAAAGCTGAAGGAGCTGGGCTACGACGTCGGTCAGACTGCCGGATACTATATCGGCGCGGAGAAATACGCGCAGATCGCAAAGGAGACCGGACTTAAAATCTGCGGCACTCATTGCGGCTTCAACGAGCTTATTGCCGACCCGGACAAGGCTATGCGCGAGCATGAGCTGCTCGGAACGACCAATATCGGTATCGGCGGTATGCCCGGCGAGGCTCGCGGAAGCGTTGAGGCTCTCACCGACTTCATCGAAAAGGCGAACAAATTCGCCGCTTATGTCGCAAAGTCGGGCTTCAAGTTCACCTACCACAACCACAGCTTCGAGTTCAGCAAGCTCGGCGGCAAGCGCATGATGGATTATCTCGTCGAGGGCTTTGATCCCGACAACGTCTCGTTCGTGCTCGACACCTACTGGGTTCAGCACGGCGGCGGAGACGTCAGAGCGTGGATGGAGAAGTTAGCCGGTCGGATCGACATCCTGCACCTCAAGGACATGGGCATGGCTCAGAGCCAGTTCATCACCGAGATCGGTCAGGGAAACATCAACTTCGACGGCGTCATCGAGACCGCCGAGAAGATTGGCGTCAGGCACTACGTCGTCGAGCAGGACACCTGCCCCGGCGATCCCTTTGACAGCCTGAAAATCAGCCGCGACTACATAAAGGAAAGATATATGTAAACCTGCTCAAACCGCAGGAAACGCCCCGGAATTGTCTTTTTCGACAGCTCCGGGGCTGATTATTGTTAAAAATATGTCTAATAATGAGAAAAAATATAATATGTCGGCGCAAGTGTTAACAAAAAATTCAATAAATATAGTGATAATATTCATGATATTATATTATAATTAAGTCACAATGATCCGGAGCGGAGCTGCTTCGGGTCGGCGGACAATTTTATAAAAAGGAGCATCAACATGAAAAAGGCATTATCCCTCGTACTTACCATCGCCATGCTGTTTGCAATGGCGGCAATGGGCGTATCCGTGTCGGCTGCTTCAAATTCGGCGTTCGACAAGGAGACCTTCCGCATCAGCGCATCCACAATTCTTTACGACAACATCGACAACTCGGGCGGCTCGTCCGGCAACGCTTTCTGCTACGCCGAGAATTACGGCACCGGACGCAACGATCAGGGCGACTTCGCCTGCTATCCCGCTGTCGACTTCGGCTCTAAGGGCGCGTCCAAGGTCACGGTCAACTTCGGCTTCCACAATCCCGAAAAATACGACGAGACCACCTTCGCAGTCTACATCGACTCTCCCTACGGCGATCCGGTCGCTTCCTTCACCGTAAAGAAGGGCGAGACCAATGGCTCGGAGATAGTCAATCACAAGGAATTTTCCGCGAACTGCACCGTATCTGCCGGCAAGCATGACGTCTATGTCATGGCGACTAATCAGGCGTCCGGCTCGTTTGACTACATATACTTCACCGAGGCTTCCTCCGCTATCAAGACCACCAAGACCGTTAAGAATCAGATAACCTACAAGTCGCTCGATCCCTTTGCAGGACTTAAGGTTCTCGACGCTACTACTCAGGTCGTCGATCAGGTCAACACCAAGGACAAGGGCGGCTCGGGCAAATCTATCGCTAAGATGGACGCTTATGGCGTCGGCTACTCGTCGCTGGACGATATGATCGTCTTCCCGAACTGCAACTTCGGCAAGACCGGAGCAAAGCAGATCTCGATCGACTTCTCCTACGGCAACAACGACGGAAGCCACGCGACCCTCGGAATCTTCATCGACAAGCCCTACGGCACTCCTGTAGCTACGATTGAGGCTGGCTACTCGGGCGGCTGGGAGCTTACCAAGGCTAAGACCTTTACCGCTGACCTCGATGCGGCTAAGGTCGGCGCGGGCTCACACACTGTTTTCATCCGCTTCATGACCGAAAAGTCCGGCTCGTTCAACGACGTGAAGTTCACGGCGGGCGACGCGGATCTCACCAAGACCGCCGCTGCTGCAACTCCCGACCTTATTCTCGTTCCGGTCTGCGCGGCTGTCGCATCCCTTGCGGGAATAGTCGTCGCCAAGAGAAAGCACTGATCAAGCCCGGTTTCGACCGATAGAACCAACCGCCGCGGCACAGCCGCGGCGGTTTTCTATGTCTGCGATGATACGAGCAGCGCCGATTTCGGACTATTTATCACAAACTGAATAATATTTTTGTTGACAGAGCCGTCCGGATGTGGTAAAATAGAAAAAACCGCCTATCGCGGAAATATGTGAGGAATATTATGGAAAAGGAAATCTACAGACACATCCGCGCCGGTGAGGACTACGTCCGCGACCGCGCAGACGCCGATATCGAGCGCAATCGCAAAGGGCTTTTCGAGCTGATTCTCTGCGCGGACGGAAAGCCGCTTACCGGAGACGTCAGAGCCGAGCTCAGACAGACCGACGTCGACTTCAACTTCGGCGCGAACATATTCATGCTCAATCAGTACGATACCGACGAGCAGAACCGGCTCTACGAGCGCGAGTTCATGAAAATCTTCAACTCCGCCGCGATTCCGCTCTACTGGGAGGGTACGGAGCCGCGTCAGGGCGAGCTGCGCTACTCGGCTGACACTCCGAACGACCTCTACCGCCGTCCGCCCGCCGATATCGTCGCCGACTTCTGCGAGGCTAACGGCATCAGAATGAAGGGTCATCCGCTGTTCTGGCACGAGTTCATCCCCGAGTGGCTGAAAAAGTATACATTCACCGAGATAAAATACCTCGTCGAGAAGCGCTTTGCCGAGATCTCCGAGCGCTACTCAAAGCGCTGCGAGCGCTTTGACGTCGTAAACGAGCCGTCGAGAATCTACGACGTCTACATGAGCAGCCGCGCGGGCTCGTGGAGCTATATGCTGCCCGAGGACGACTACTGCCTCTGGATGTTCGACCTCGCCAGACGCTATTTCCCGGCGAACACGCTGATACTCAACGACACGGTCGGCGCGTCCTTCCACGAGTTCCGCGGCAAGTACAGCGGCTACTATCTGAACATTAAGGACCTCCTCTCGCGCGGAGCTAAGATCGACGAGATCGGTATGCAGTGCCACCTCGGCGACCGCGGCGGAGAGAATGTCTACAACGGCGAGCGGCTCTACAACGTGCTCGACACCTACGCCTGCCTCGGAAAGCCGATCAACATCTCCGAGATCAGCATACCGTCGAAGATTCAGGGCGAAAACGACGAGGAGCTTCAGGCTCTCGCCGCCGAGCAGCTCTACAAAATCTGCTTCTCGCACCCGGCGCTCACCGGAATCACCTGGTGGAATCTCCCGGACGACGGCGTTCTCACGACCAAGCGCAAGGCTGGCGACGAGAATCTTCCATCCACCGGTCTCATCGACGGCGATTACAACGAGAAAGCCGCTTACAAGGCGCTCGACCGTCTCATCAACACCGAGTGGCGCACAAACGAGACGCTCTGCACGAGCACCGGCGTCGCTAAGTTCAAGGGCTTCTACGGCCGCTATGAGCTGACCGTCACCGCCGGAGACAGGGTCTACAGGCAGCAGATTCATCTGTCGAAAGAGCTCTCCAGAGTTCGCAGGATAGAGCTGGGCTAATACATGAAAACAATCCGGAGCCGCCGAAATACTCCTCGGCAGCTCCGGATTTTCATTTTACAGAATAAGCAGCTTTCCGTTGTAATAGCGTTTTGCCTTTGCGACGGCGGCGGGGTCTCCGGTCAGCGCGCAGGGGACGCTCAGCATCGGCGCGGTCTCGATGAAGATATCCGCAGCCGCTTCGTCGTCGAGCTTTGCCGCGACAAGATGCTCCTCCATGCAGACGTCGTCGAAGAAGCACTCGGTGACGCTGATCGGCGTCGGAGCTTCGCTGACCTCGGCAATCGCGCGGTTCGTACAGGCGAGCCTTGACGTGTCAGCCGGAGCAATATTCGAATAGTCGGGCGAACCGGACATTCTGTCGGCGAACTCACCTACGCACTCGCGTATCGCCGTGATGAACTTAGCGTCCGAGCCGCAGCAGCCGCCGAGAATCGTCACTCCGGCATCCATAAGCTCGGGCAAGTATTTTGCGAATTCCTCCGCTGAGAGGTCGAAGTGCTGGCAGCCGTCGCAGTCCTCGTGGGGCAGTCCGGCGTTCGGCTTGGCGATCAGCGGTATTCCCAGCGATTTCGAGTAGGGCGCGAGCCGCTTCAAAAGCGCTATCATGCCGTCCGGGCCCTGCGAGCAGTTGATTCCGAACGCCGATATCCCCAGCTCGGCGAGCGACAGCAGACAGCAGATCAGGTCGTCGCCCGAGAGGGTTCTTCCGCTGTCGTCGACCGTCATCGTCACGAAAACCGGCTTATCCGAGACCTCGCGTATTCCGATGACCGCCGCGCGAACCTCCTGCAGGCTGATGTTCGTCTCGGAGATAAAGAAATCCACTCCGGCGCGGTCGAGAGCCTCAGCCTGCTCGCGGTAGATTCCGACCACCTCGTCGAAGGGCGTATCTCCGAACGGCTCGATGAACAGTCCGGTCGGCGACATATCTCCTCCGGCTAAAACTCCGCGTCCGACCGTCAGCGCGGCTAAACGCTCGTTTATGCCGTCAAAGTCGAGCCCCGAGCGCTCGAGGGTCGGACGGTTGGCTCCGAAGGTCGGCGTATAGAGCGCGTCAGAGCCTGCCGAAATGTACTCGCTCTGGATTTTCTGGAGCTTTTCGGGGTTTTCGAGCACCCAGCGCTCGGTGCAGCTTCCCGCCGGCATACCCTCGCGCATCAGCGAGGTTCCGGTCGAGCCGTCGAGCACCATCGGAAGCGGAAAATTCTTCGGGAATCTGTAATAAATGTCGTGCAGCATAATTTTTCCTTAATCAACTCAGTATTTTTCAATATCTATTCTCGTCACGTCGTGGTCGAGCTTTGTCTCGAGGAAGATCGACGCCGTCTGCTCAAAGCCGCAGGGCTCGTCGCTGACGTAAAATTCGGTTCTGCCCTGTCTCGTCGGGTCGGAATGGCTGTAGAGCGCGGCTATCTGTTCAGCCGCCGCCTTTGAGGAGCTGATGATATTCACTCCGGGCAAAACCCGCGCAATCGAGCGCGAGATCACCGGATAGTGCGTACAGCCGAGAATCAGCGTGTCCGCGCCGCTCTCCCTGATGTCGGCGAGGTAGCGCTCGGCGACAAGATATGTGACCTCGTCGTCGGGCGAGATAAAGCCGCTCTCGACCAGCGGGACGAACAGCGGGCAGGCTCTCGCGATTATCTCGACCTCCGGGTCGAGCTCGCGGAGCTTTTTCTCAAAGGAGCGGCTGTTTATCGTCGCGGCGGTGGCTATCACTCCGACGCGGTTGTTTTTTGTGACGCCGACGGCAGCCTTAGCCGCGCCCTCGATGACGCCGATTATCGGCAGCCCGGGGTATTTTTCGCGCAGGATATCGAGAGCGGTCGACGTGACCGTTCCGCAGGCGACGAGCACCGCGTCGATATTCTTAGTCGTCAGGAAATTCATGTCCTGAAGCGCGTACTTGATTATCGTCTCCCGCGAGCGCGTGCCGTAGGGAACTCTGCCGGTGTCGCCGAAGTAGACGATATCCTCGCCGGGGAGCAGCCGCCTGACCTCCTTATAAGCCGACAGACCTCCGAGTCCGCTGTCGAAAATGCCAATCAAGCGAGCTCATCCTTTCCGAGGGCGAGGTTCACGAGGCGGTCGATTATCTCGCCGTAGCTCATGCCGTCGTGCATAAAGAGCTTCGGGTACATACTGATCTCGGTGAAGCCGGGCATGGTGTTGATCTCGTTGAAGATGACCTCCTCCTGACCTCCGGGCGCTCTGCGGACAAAGAAGTCTACCCGAGAAAGCCCCTCTACGCCGAGCACCGAACAGATCTGCATCGCCGTGCGGCGTATGGCGAGCTGAGTTTCCTCCTTGATATCGGCGGGGATATTGTAGGTCGCGTTCGAGTCGGGGCTGTACTTGGTATCGTAGTCGTAGAAATCGCTGCCGGGGACTATCTGTCCGACCGTCGAGGTGATGAAGCTCTTTTTGCCCATGACCGCGACCTCGCACTCCTTGCCCTTGACGAACTCCTCAACGACGACCTTGGAGTCGTACTTTGCGGCTTCATACATTGCGGGAAGCAGTCTGTCGCGGGCTGTGACCTTGGACGCTCCGACCGACGAGCCGGCGTTCGCGGGCTTG
>CACXED010000245.1 GCA_902766575.1 uncultured Ruminococcus sp.
GATATCGGCGGCGAGGTTCGCCATGCTGAGCTGCTCGCGGAAATTCAGTCGGATGCAGTCCGCAGCCCAGTCGAGATCGTGCCTTACGGAAAGCCGGCTCTCCGTCCAGCGGTCGACGCGGAGCAGCAGCTCCTGCATCATCAGGGTCTGAAGCTCGGCGCTCCGGCTGCCGGGACGCTTGCGCTCGGAATAAATCGACTCGCAGAGCCGTAGTATCGTCCGGTCGGAGTCGTCGTCAAAAACCGCGCTTTCAAATCTCGCGTCGCTCCGGAAAATACAAAAGAAAACTGTACCGTCGGCGCTGTGAAGCTCGCTGTGTGGCGTATGGGGCGGAATCGTGACGAACCGCCCGGGCTTGATGTCGTAAAGCACTCCGTCGAGCTTCAGCCTGCCCTCGCAGCTGATGTAATAGACAAATTCGTGCCATGGGTGGGACTCCTCGGGAATTATGCACTCATTTTCCCGCCTTTGGCGGCTGGCGATCATAAGATTCACTTCGGGCTTCATTTGTTCGATACTCCTTTAATCCGGATAAGCTCGCGGCTTTTGAGATATTATATCATATTCGAGCTTGGTTGTAAAGCCGATTCGTATAAATTCTTCGCCGAAATATGATAGCCGCCGTCAGAACGCTGTGATAAAATAATTCTGTAAGCCGGCAAGCCGAATAATGCCGTGAAAGGCATAATAATACTGTTAAGCAGCTTCGAAAGGAATGGAAAAAAATGAAACAGGAACAGCTCATCAAAATGCTCACGCCGCCAAAGGGCGTCGTCGATATGGTGCTCGACACCGACGCATACAACGAGATCGACGATCAGTTTGCTATCGCCTATGCGATAAAATCTCCCGATAAGGTGAATCTGAAAGCGCTCTACGCCGCGCCGTTTTTCAACGCGAAGTCTATAGGTCCCGCCGACGGAATGGAGAAAAGCTACAATGAAATTCTGAAAATAGTCTCGCTTGCGGGCAGGGAGGATCTAAAAGAAGCGACCTTCCGTGGCTCCGAGCGCTATCTTCCCGACGAAAAGACTCCGGTCGAGTCCCCCGCGATGCGCGATCTTATCGAACGCGCGAGAAATTACTCTCCCGACTCACCTCTGTACGTCGCTGCGATCGGAGCTATAACCAACGTCGCCTCCGCGCTGATAGCTGCTCCGGACATTGCTGACAGGATAGTGATCGTCTGGCTCGGCGGTCACGCGTGGAACTGGCCCGATACCCGCGAGTTCAATATGTTTCAGGACGTCGCTGCGGCTCGGGTGATCTTCGGCTGCGGAGCGCCGGTGGTTCAGCTCCCCTGCATGGGCGTCGTCAGCAGCTTCTACACGACAAGGCCCGAGCTTGAATACTGGCTCAAGGACAAAAACCCGCTCGCCGACTATCTGGCTCAGAATACCATCCGTGAGGCTGAATCCTACGCCGCCGGACGGGTCTGGAGCCGCGTTATCTGGGACGTCACCGCGATCGCCTATCTGACCGACCGGGAGGGCAGATTCCTCAGCTCCGAGCTTCGCGCCGCTCCGATACCCGAATACGACGATCACTACGGCTTTGACGGCAGAAGACACTTCATGCGCTATGTCACGCACATAAACCGCGACGCGCTGATGGACGATCTGTTCCGCCGTCTGACCTTACGCTGATGATAATTTCTTGGAGGAAATCATGTCTGAATATAAAATAATGAGCTTCAATATGCGCACCGACTGCAGCTCGGACGGAATAAATTCCTTTTCCGGACGGAGGGACTTCATCGCGGAAAAGCTTGCGGAATACTCGCCGGACGTCATTGGCTGTCAGGAGGTCAGACCGCATATGTACGACTGGATGATAGAGAATCTCAGCGAATACTATGTGATCGGAGGAGGACGCGGGAGCGACCGCGGCGACGAAGCCGTCTGCATAGCTTTTAAGAAGAACCGCTTCTATCTCTGCGACTGCCAGACCTTCTGGCTCTCCGCAACGCCGGATCTGCCCGGATCGCGCTATTCGGGAGATCAGTCGGGCTGCCCGAGGATCTGCACCTGGGCGACGCTCAAGCCGAGAGACGGTAAGCCGTTCCGGTTCTACAACGTCCATACCGATCACATCGGCAGCGTGGCGCGTGTGCTGGCGTCCAATCAGGTGCTGCAGAAGATCAGCGAGAACAATCAGCGCTCCTTCATGAAGACCTTCGTGACCGGAGATTTCAACGCCGAGCCCGAGGATCTCTGCATCAAAACGATGAAGGAGTACAAGGGAACGCCGCTCGTCGATCTCAGCGAGGACTCCGGACTGACCTTCCACGCCTTTGGACAGAGATTCGACGAGAACATCAAGATAGACTACATATTCGCCGACGCGGATACCAAATGCACCGATTTCAAGGTCTGCCGCGACGAGCGTGAGGGAGTTTATCTCTCCGACCATTACCCGATCATGGCGACTGTCGAGCTGTGAGAGCAGAAGATAACGACGCCTTAAGGTCGTTATCACGTCAGTTCGGCTCATCCAAAACACCCGTTTTTCGCGGGTGTTTTTTATTTTCCTATTGACAAATATGCGAAGATGTGGTATTATATTAACTGTACTAACTGCGCTATTACAGTTAAGAAATATCGTCCGGCGACCAAAACAGCTCCCGCAAAAAAAATCCTGAGAAATTTTCTTCAAAAACGGGAACATATTCTAAAAAGCCGCGTCTATATTAACGATATCGACAAGCCTCTGCCGCATAGCGCGTCTTGGGGCTGTCAAATGACGAAGAATCG
The DNA here is from genome assembly GCA_902766575.1 of uncultured Ruminococcus sp. Lineage (GTDB taxonomy): Bacteria > Bacillota > Clostridia > Oscillospirales > CAG-272 > Flemingiibacterium. The sequence goes on from CACXED010000245.1 coordinate 2,754, forward strand.
AGGAATCATGGTAAAAAACAAGTCAAAGCCCCAACAGGAGCAGCGTCTCACTCCAGGGGGCGGGAAAACAAAGAAGCTCTCCAAGGTCCAGAGAGCCGAGAGACGTTCGGTAGGTTTTTTTCTGCTGCCGAGTCTGGTCGGACTGCTGACATTCTACATAGTGCCGTTTATCGTGGTCATCTTCTATTCGGTGGTGGACAGCCCGATAAACCGGGAGTTCGTCTTTCTTGACAATTTCATCGCGCTGTTCAAGAACAGTGCGTTCAGACGCGCCGCGGTGAATACGGTCACTTTCTCGCTGATGGCGGTTCCGCTGGCGGTGATACTGCCGCTGCTGCTCGCGGTCGTGCTTGAGCGAAACGTGCCGAGAAAATCAAACCTCAGAACGATCTTCCTGTCGCCGATGATGGTGCCGGTCGCGTCGATAATCCTGATCTGGCAGGTAATGTTCCACTACAACGGAGCGGTGAACGAGCTGCTCGGGCTGTTCGGAGCAGACAAGATCGACTGGCTCAAATCCGAATACAGCCAGATTGTGGTCGTGCTTCTGTTCGTCTGGAAGAATCTCGGCTACAACATGATCCTGTTCATGGCCGCGCTTTCAAACATCCCGACCGACGTCATAGAGGTCGCGACGCTCGAGGGCGCGTCAAAGCCGCAGATATTCTTCGGGATCAAGCTGCGCTACCTGACGTCGACGATACTCTTTGTCACGCTGATGAGCACGATCAATTCCTTTAAGATATTCCGCGAGGTCTACCTGCTGACCGGAGATTACCCATACGGAAAGATGTATATGCTCCAGCACTTTATGAACAACACCTTTGAGTCGCTCGATTATTCAAAGCTGTCGTCGGCGGCGCTTGTGATGAGTCTCGTCATGGCGGTCATAATCGGAGCGCTCTTCCTCGCCGACAATAAGATCGAGGAGGACATTGAAGAATGAAAAAGGAAATAACGATCGAACAGCAGCGCAAACGCCGTATCTACAAAAAACGCCGCGAGCGCTTCCTCGACTGGCTGACCTTTGTGATCGTCGGATTCTTCGCTCTGCTGTTCCTGATGCCGACGGTGCTGACCATAACGAACTCCTTCATGTCGACGACCGAGATCTCCGCCAACTACGGTCAGATCTTCTCAAACGCGGGCGCCGACGCAAAGACTTTCATCTCCGAAAAGGTGAACCTGAAGTTCATACCCGATATGGTGAGCTTCAGCCAGTACAAGACGGCTTTCATCACGAGCCCGGTCTATCTTTTGAAGTTCTGGAACTCGGTGATACTGACAGTCCCGATAGTGGCGGGTCAGGTGCTCGTCGCGGCGGGAGCGTCGTACTGCTTTGCGCGCAACCGCTCAAAGCTGGCGAACGGGATATTCTTTGTCTACGTCGTGCTGATGCTGATGCCCTATCAGGTAACGCTCGTGCCGAACTATCTTGTTTCGGAATGGCTGCACATTCTCGATACGCGCTGGGCGATAATCCTGCCGGGCATATTCGCGCCGTTTTCGGTATTCATACTGACAAAATTCATGCGCCGCATACCGACCGCCATGATAGAAGCGGCAAAGCTCGACGGCGCCAACGAATTTCAGATCTTTACACGGATCTTCCTGCCGCTCTGCAAGGGAACGATCTATTCGGTCATAATTCTGGTATTCATCGACTATTGGAACATGGTCGAGCAGCCGCTGATACTTCTCAGCGACAGCGAGCTCCATCCGCTGTCTGTCTTTCTGTCCAAGGTCAACACCGAGGACGCCGGACTCGCGTTTGCGGTCGCTACAGTTTACATGGTGCCGACGCTGCTGATCTTCCTCTACAGCGAGGATTACCTCGTTGAGGGAATAGCCTACTCGGGCGGTATCAAGGGTTAAATACCGATTCTGGATTACACATTGTTTTTAAGGAGATAAGAAATGAACACAAACAGACGCGGGTGGGTCAAGAACGCGATCATAATCTTTTTGCTGATAATGCTCATCCTGACTTTTTTCTCTAACACGATCATGAACTACTCGCTGCCGGAGGTAGCGGCTCAGTATACCCAGACCGGAAGCATAACCTCAAAAATCCGCACCAGCGCTACGGTCAAGGCGAACTCGACTCACAAGATCACTATCGACGAGTCGAGAACCGTGCTCGCCGTCGCAGTCAAGGACGGAGACGACGTTCAGCCGGGCGACGTGCTCTTTTACCTTAAGGACGCCGAGTCCAACGAGCTGAAGGCTGCGCGGGAGACCCTCGCGTCGCTTGAGAAGCAGTACAAGCTCAAGCAGCTCGAGTCGGGCGTCGATTATTACTCCGACGAGCTTGCGATAAAGCAGAAGCGCGACGAGCTTGAAAAAGCCAAGACCGCGCTTGAAAAGGTAGAGAACAACGCCGGGCTCGTCGAGCGGCTCACCGAGGAATTAAAGCAGCTGAACGCCGAGCAGAAGGCTCTGAACAAGCAGATCACCGCTTACAACAATCAGATCTCAAAGCTCAAGGGTCAGGCGGCGGATGTCTCGCTCGACGGCGAGACGACCGCCGAGCGCATCGCAGCGGCTACGGTCAAGTTCGACGCGGCTCAGAACGCCTACGACGCGGCGACGGCGAAAAAGGAATCGACCGCAGCGGCTCTTGAGGCTGCCGAAGCGGCTTACGTCAAGGCTGCCGAGGCCTACGAAGCGCTCTCGCCCGACGGAAGCACCTCCGCAGCGGCTCTCACAGAGCAGATCGACGCGCTGAACAAGAAGATCAGGCGCTACAAGGAGGACTATCAGTACGCGATTAA
>CACXED010000246.1 GCA_902766575.1 uncultured Ruminococcus sp.
GAGAATTTGACGTAGATCTCGCCGACGATGCCGACCTTGACGCGCCGAACGCTCCGGTCTACCGGAACCGCGGCGTAGTCGGCGGCGATCTTTTCCATATAGGAGCGCATGACGCGCTTGGCGAAGCCCCGTCCGGCGGCGAACTCGTCGGTGAGCCGCTCGACCCACTTCTGCGAGACTTTGTCCGCCGAGCCGGGCTCGAGCTCGTAGGGTCTGACCTGATTCGCAAGGCACATCATAAGGTCGCCGTAAGCCATTCCGGCGATCAGCTTGCGTATCAGTCCGAGCGACCAGTGAAAGCCCGAGTTCTTCTCAAGTCCCGAGAGGTTCAGCGAAATTACCGGGATAAAGCCGAGCCCGGCTTTTCTAAGCGCCTTTCGGAGCAGATGTATGTAGTTCGAAGCGCGGCAGCCGCCTCCGGTCTGGGTGATCATCAGCGCGGTTTTGTGGAGATCGTACTTTCCGCTCTGAAGCGCATCGATCATCTGCCCTATGACGAGCAGCGCCGGATAGCAGGTGTCGTTGTGGACGTATTTCAGTCCGGTCTCGACCACGGCGCGGCTCTCGTTGTGCAGAAGCTCCATCTTGTAGCCGTAGCTCCTGAACACGTTCCGGAGCAGCGTGAAGTGTATGTCGAGCATTCCGGGAATGAGTATCGTGTAGTCCCGCTTCATCTCCTTTGTGAACTCGACGCGCTCAGGCGTCTCTATCGAGGAGAGACAGCCGTCGCACTCGGTGCAATTGGCGCAGGACTTTTTTTCGTTCTCAGCCATTCAAATTTCCTTTCAAGAACAGTCGTGAGGCTCACAGTCTGCGGTAGACCGGGATACCCTTTGTGTTCACCGTGATATTTCCGTTTCCGACCGGCTCTCCGGTGAAGTAGTCGGCCCAGCTGTCCGAGACGGGGAGATAGACCTCGCGCTCGTCGCCCGTACCGGCGGCAATCGGGGCTACGAGAAGATCCTCGCAGAAAAGATACTCGTCGTCGACGCCGTAGGTAGCGGGATCGTCGGTGTAGTCCATTACGAGCGCGCGGATCGGCGGCTTTCCGGAGTCGCGGTAGATATCAAAGGCGCGCTTTAACATCGGAACAAGGCTCTCACGGAGCTTAAAGAGCTCGCGCACCTCGTCCTCGCAGCCGAGCTCAGCCCACGGCACGCGGTCGCAGTACCACGCGTTTATCAGGCACTGAGGGCTGAACACGACCGCCTGAAGTCTGCGGATAAGCTCCTCCGCGCTCTTTGCGTCGCGGACCTCGGGCGTCCAGAGTATGCCCGAAAATGACGACTGCGCAACGCCGCGAATGAAGTCGCGGTGGTCGTAGAGGTCGCTGTAGATGACGAACGGATAGGGCGCGGCGAGCGCTCCGAGATTCCTGACCTCCGAGAGCGTCTTTTCGCCGCCGAGCGCTTCGAGCATCGTCTGGCAGTAGAGCGCTCCGAACAGCGAGTGATACTGCTCGCCGTCAAGTCCCGACGGAAATTCGGAGATAAGCGGGAAGCTCCAGCTTCCGGTGTTGTCGCTCGAGTCGCACTCGTCGAGCTTGAAGCCGTCGACTCCGGCTTTTACCAGCTTTTCGCGGTGATATCCGGCGAAGATTTCTCTCGCCTCTTTGGTCGCGAAGTCGGGTACGACTCCGTTCCAGACGGTATAGCTTCCGCTGTGCGGCGCGAGAGCGTCGTGTATCGGCGATGACGGATGGCAGAACGCGTGCTCCCAGAGAGAGATATGGAAGCCGTCCGAGCGCAGCTTTGATATCATCTGCTCCGGCTCGGGGAAACGCTCGCTCCAGAGATAGGAGCAGGAGTAGGTGTGCGTCTGCCAGCCCGGCTCAAGTCCGAGGATATCGCAGGGCAGGTCGTGCGACCTGAAATAGTCCGCCATTGCCAGAACCTCGTCCTGCGAGTACTTTCCGCAGCAGCGGTAGAAAACTCCGAGTCCCCACTCGGGAACGTCGCAGCCTCCGCCCGCGAGCATATTGTACTGCGATACGATATCGGTGATAGTCTTGCCCTCCATGACATAGACGTCAACGCCCTTGGCGGCGGGGATAAGGATACTCATCACGGCGTTTCCGACATTTCTGACGGCGTAGAGCTCGTCGGTGCTGGACATGACGCGGCTCTCGGTGCTCTCAGAGCTGACCGC
>CACXED010000247.1 GCA_902766575.1 uncultured Ruminococcus sp.
ATGTTCGAGGACAAGCTGATCACAAAGGACATCTACGAGCGCGTGCTGACCTGCGAGACGCTCGGGCTGAACCTTGAGACAAAGCTCGTCGGGCAGAGCCTTGCGTCGGTCAGAGGCTTTCTTGAGGCGCTGCTCTCTGAGAACGGCAGAACCGCCCTCGACACCTCCGAGACCGAGTTCGGAACGATGTATGTCAGCCATCTCATCGACTGCATACTGATAGAGCTGCTCCGGGGCTGCAGGGAAGCGGAGATGGGGATCGGCAAATCTCCGGTCGGGACGGCGATACTCTATCTGCACAGCCACTACACCGAGAATGTGACGCTCGACACGCTCGCTGCCGTCACGCATCTGAGCCGGAATTATCTGTCTGAGATTTTCAGCCGCTTTACCGGAAGCACCTTCAAGAGCTACCTTATCGAGCTGAGACTCCGCCACGCCTGTCGGCTCCTCGCGAACACCGACATGAGCGTCACGGATATCTGCTACGCCAGCGGGTTCGAGTCCTTTTCAAATTTCATGCGCACATTCCGCAGCCGCCGGAGCACGACGCCGCTGAAATTCCGGGCTGAGAATAAAGGAGGCAACGCACAGTTCTGAGTGCGCAGACGCCTGAAATCAGATAATCCGAAAAAACGCAACAAAATCGGTAAAAACACTATGACAAGCCGGAGCTTTTGAGTTATAATATAAGCTGAACGATTCCGGTTCGGAAAGGAATGAGCTAAGATGTATATAGGAATAGATATCGGCGGCACTAAATGCGCCGTCGTCAGGGGCAGGGGACGGAATATCGAAAAAAAGCTGCGGTTTGAGACGACCTCTCCGGACGAGACGCTCGGTCGGATAATGGACGCGGCGGGCGAGCTTATGACAAAGGAGGTCGAAGCGATCGGCGTGAGCTGCGGCGGTCCGCTCGACAGCAAAAAGGGAATAATCCAGTCTCCTCCGAACCTCCCCGGCTGGGACGAGATACATATCACCGATATGCTGAAAGAAAAATTCGGCGTCGGGGCTTACCTCTGCAACGACGCGGACGCCTGCGCGCTCGCCGAGTGGCGTTACGGCGCGGGAGAAGGCACACGGAGCATGATCTTCCTGACCTTCGGAACCGGGCTCGGAGCCGGGTTGATACTCGACGGCAGGCTCTATTCGGGCGTCTGCGGCATGGCGGGCGAGATCGGTCACGTCAGCCTTTACGAGCCGACTCCCGACGCTCACATCGGCTACAATAAGCTCGGTGCGGTCGAGGGCTATTGCAGCGGCGGCGGTATCGCGCAGTACGGCAAGGGCAGCGCCCGGGAGCTCGGAATCCGCGCCGAGAGCGGCGATCCCGAGGCTATCGCCGTCTACCGCCGGGTCGGAGAGGATCTCGGTAAGACCGCGGCTATCCTCGTCGATATTCTGAATCCCGAGGCGATAGTCATCGGCAGTATCTACGCCCGTTCGCGGGAGTTCATCGAGCCGTCGATGCTCGAAACGCTCGAAAGGCTCGCTCTGCCGCAGAGCGTCAGAGCCTGCCGGATACTCCCGGCGGCGCTCGGCGAGAGCATAGGCGATATAGCCGCGCTCAGCGTCGCAGAGATTGGAAATAACTGAGATTTATCAGGAGAAAAGACAATGTTATACGAAAATTATCCCGAGCTTAAGCATCTAAAACCCGTAATCGACGCCGCTGTCGAGCTTATCGTTGACTGCTACCGCTACGGAGGAAAGCTCATGACCGCCGGAAACGGAGGGAGCGCCGCCGATTCGGAGCATATCGTCGGCGAGCTGATGAAGGGCTTCAAATCGAAGCGCAGGGTCATCGACCCGCGCATACCGACAGAGCTGGCGTCGAAGCTGCAGGGCGCGCTGCCGGCGATCTCGCTCGTGAGCGGGCTGGCGCTGCCTACCGCGTATCTGAACGATGTGGACGGCGAGTACGCGGTCGCTCAGGCGCTCTACGGACTCGCAAAGCCGGGAGACGTTGCGATGCTCATCTCGACCTCCGGAAACTCGAAGAATCTCGTCCATGCCGCCGAGCTCGCGGGCTGTCTCGGAGTTAAGACCGTCGCGCTGACCGGAGAGAGCGGGGGAAGGCTCGCCGGGCTCTGCGACCTTTCGATAAGAGTTCCGGCGACCGAGACCTATCGCGTACAGGAGTACCATCTCCCGGTCTACCACGAGCTCTGCGCGCGGGTCGAGGAGAAGCTATTCTGAATAAACAAAAGGACGCCTGAGCGTCCTTTTGTTTTATGAGTAGAACTCGTGACCGCCGACCTTTATCAGAAAATCGCGGTTGTTCGGGATCCAGAAGTTCGTCGCGAGATCCGGGTTCAGGAAGTAGAGCGCGTCCCGGGAGAGGTAGTAGGCGTCGAGACAGATTTTAGCGGCTGCGACGCTGTCGGCGTTCGGAGTGTTCCATATGCTGCCGTTTGCGACCGGAGAGAACTGCACGCCGTACTTGCGGTCGAAGATCACGTCGTAGATCGTGTTCGGGAACTCGTCGCTGAACATACGGTTCAGGATCACGTTGCCGACGAGAATTTTGCCCGCGAAGGGCTCGGCTCCCGACTCGGCGTAGATGATCCGCGAGAGCCATTTGACCTCGTCGTCTATGTAATATTCGCTGCCCGGCTCGATACCGGAATTTGGCTCGGCGTAGATGTCGACCGAGCGGCTCGGTTCACGCCATTCGACTCCGGCGCAGTAGACCTTAGCCGCCGAGCGCACCGGAACATAGGTCTGACCGTCGATCGTGAGATTCTCGCTCCCGCCGAGATAGCGTCCTCGGGAGGTTATGTAGAGCGCTCCCGGCTCGGCTTCGATGCCCGGAGCGGCTCCTGTCGCTTCCGTGAGCAGCCGTGAGGTCTGTTCGAGCTCGACGTAGGTCGTTGTGCCGATGAGTCTGGCGTCGATATCTGCGGCTTCGCCGTTGATGCGCACCGGAACAGCTTCGTATGCCGCTGCGGGAGTACAGAGCGCCGCGGCTGTGATCGCCAGCGCGAATGACAGCGCGGCGAGACGTTTCTTGAAATACATCATTGATTTTCCTCCGTGTAATACGTTTAGCGGTTGTTGTGAGCCTAATTATTGTAACATATTCCGGAGGATAATTCAAGACACAATATCTGGAAACGAGTCAGGAGAGGGAATAGTTGCCGCTGTTGTAGTCGACGGTGACGATGCTTCCGTCCGAGTAATAGGTTTTCGAGACGCCGTCCTTTTCCTCGTGGCGTTCGATGAACTCGGTCTGGAGACGCGCGAGCGGCACGAACTCGCGGTACATAGAGGCTATAGCTCCGACCGTGCGCGCGGTATCGGCTTCATCGTTGCAGGTGAGGTCGGTATTGCCCATCCAGTTGTTGCCGGTGACGAACTTTGAGTAGATGTAGACGGTAGGACGACCGCCGCGCTCGATGACCTCAAGCTGATGCTTGCGGCTCTTTATCGGCGAGTTGACCGTAGAGGTGTAGGGGTTCGACAGCGTGATTCCGTGGAACGCGATCTGCCAGAGCGGTACGGATTTTGTGAAAAGCGTCGGCAGCGTGGGGTTTTCGGTGTCGAAGAAGCTGATATAGAGTCCGTAGTCGAGATAGGGCATCGTGTGGTCGTAACCGCCCTCCGACGCGAAGCCGCCGAACAGCTCTTGTGAGAGCATAGCGTCCTTTTTCCAGTATTCGGCGCACTGCCGTCTCGTGAGCTTATGCTCGGGAGAATAACAGGGCTGGCAGGCAATCGTGCTTATCACGTCGATGTAGTGAAGCCCTCTGAAACCGAGCGCCGCGACCTTGGGAAGCTCGGCCTTTGTGAGCTCATAGCCCTTCTCTGCGCAGACCCACTTGGCGCGTCCTCCGCCCCATGTGCAGTTGTGCTGAGCGATCGAGCCGTCCTTTTCGCGCCGGGTGATGTCGGGGCTGTAGGTGTTCGCGATCGAGTAGCTGTCGGTCGAGTTCGTGTGGCAGACGATCTGATAGCCGAGCCGCTTCGACTTTTCGATGAGCGCGCGCAGTCTTTCCTCTCCGCCGAGCTTAGGCTCGACCGGGAAGTACTGCGGCCAGCGTCCGTCGTGTCCCGAGACATTCCAGCCGACGAGACAGAACTCCGCCTTTTCGACTCCGGCGGCTTTCAGGCGTTCCATCAGCTCTCCGACCTCGTCAAAGGTCATCGCGACATGGAGCGGAGGCTCGTTTTCTTCGGTCTGCTCCTCGACAGGCGACGGCACAGGCTTCCACGCGAGCCGGATGCGGATGTAGACCGACTCGCTTGCGTAGCGGAGCTCATCGTTCTCGCGCTCGCGTATCGGACGGCAGCCGCGCTCACGGAGCATATATTCGCGATAGGTTCTGGCGATCCCCGAGTAGTCGGCGTCGCTCCCGGAGAGCGTGTAAAGCTCCACCGAGATGTCCTCGACTGGCTTGCCGTCCTCGAAATAGAAGCGCGGGTAGATATAGTATTCATCGCCCTTTTTGCCGACGATGAGATGGTAATCGTAGGTGTATCCGGTGACTACTGCGCACCAGCCCTCGCCGTTTCTGATGAAGCCGTACATCTCCATCTGGAAGCTTGACGCTTCGAGCTCTGCGTCGGGACGCTCGTCGAAGCAGACGATATGGTCGTCGGGCGAGTTCGTGCCGCGGGGCAGAGCGAAATAGCCGTCGTCGCCGACCTTGGCGCGTCCGAGGTCATAGGCGAGGTCGATATACACGATATCATTCCGGTCGGGAATGATCGGGCGGATTTCAAGCGCGTGTTCTGTGCGCTTTTCGCTGACCGGGATATCTATAAGCTCCCCGGTCTGGAGCTTGGCTCTTGCAAGCATGGTATCATCTCCTTATAGTTTATGTTTTGTTTTCATTCCTTGTAGCGGCTCATCAAACATCTATCTTCGCAGAAATAAGAACAAGACGCGGAATCCCCCAAAAAGCTCCCCCTCCGGGGGAGCTGTCAGCGATTAGCTGACTGAGAGGGCAAATTGCTGACGAGAGAGTTAATTTGCGCCCTCAACCTCTCCCAGAGGGAGAGGTTAAGGCGGCGGTGCGAATCGAAGATTTTTGCCATCTTTCCCAGATTAAGAGGTTGAGGGGATTCGCCGACAAATTATTCTTTAGTTTTGAAATCCTCAATATTGAACTGCCACGGTTCGCGCTCGCGGAATTTCTTTTTGAATCCGCGGGTCAGTAGACCCTTTTCCTCGAGGTGAACATAGCAGGCTACGTCGCAGGCTCTGCCGCAGATCGAGCACTGGTAGGCGTGCTGTGCCGGCGGGTAGAAATAGAGCTCGCGGAGTATGGCTTTCGCCTTTTCGCGGTCGATTTTCGCCTCTCCGGCGATGATGTCGAGCCGATCGTCGAAATCCGCGAGCGCGTTCGGCGGCATGAACGGGTTCTTGGTGCCGTTCGCGCCGTTGTAGTAGACCGCGCAGCGCCAGTCGTCGCGCTTTCCGTCCGCGTCGAGGGCGTGACCCGGACAGGCTCTGACACACTCGCCGCATCTGTCGCAGAGGTGCGGAGCTTTGATTTGCGTCGGCTCAAGCTCCGCGTCGGTGAGTATGAAGCAGTATCTGACGAACGGTCCGAACTCGTCGGTCAGCAGCCCGCCGTGCAGTCCAAGCTCTCCGAGCCCGCATTTCACCGCCGCGTCCTCAAAGTTCAGCTGGGTTTCGGCTTTTACTCCGCGCCAGATACGCGAAAAGTCCACCTCTGGATTCATGCCGTCGCTTTCAGCCATTATCTGCTGATGCCGACGCTGCGGCAGCGCCGTGAAGCCCTCCTCCTCGATGAGCTGCGATATCCTGACGAGCGCCATCGGAAGTATAGTCTCCTCCATGTTCTCAACGCCCATCGTCGTGTACTGATAGTAGGTCGAGCCCTCCTCCACGCCGCGATAGACGCCTCTGAGCACTCTGAAGCCGAGCCCGATGACCGTTTTTACCTCCGGCATGAGCTTGAACACCGGATCGTTCTTATCAAATCTCGCTGCCGGAGCGAAGCCGACGAGATCGGCGCAGCAATCTTTTGCGAGTGAAATAATTTTGTCTCTCATATTCTATGTGTCTCCCTCAGATGTCTGTAGCAGACGATATCGCATTTCCTTCCGCACAGGCAGGGCGCGTAGCCCCACTGGGTCTGCGGCAGGAAGTTCAGCTTCGGGTAAATTTCCCGCGCGGATTTTGCGTCAAAGCGCTTTTCGCCGTTCAGGATAGCCTCGCGCTCGGGGTCTCCGGCTAAGAAATCGTCGGTCATGAATGGATTCGAGCGGTGCGCGCCCTTGTAGTAGACCGAGCACTGCCAGCTGTCGAGCTTTCCATCGCTGATCGCGTGACCCGGGCAGGCGCTCTCGCAGAGACCGCAGCCGTCGCAGATGCTATCGGTCAGCGGTTCGTCGGTCACGAGCGGAGCGTCGGTGATTATGAAGCAGTAGCGGATATACGGCCCGTATTTCGGGCTGAGCGGCTTTCCGTAGCGTCCGGGAGCGCCGATTCCGCAGGCTTTCGCGGCGAGACCGAAGTCGATGATCACGTCGGGAGCGGGCTTTCCGGGCGAGACCGGAACGGCGTTCGAGAGCTCGTAGGTGTCCTTGACCTCGGGATTCGTCTCTGAGTCGCCCTTGATGCGCAGGTTCGGGACAGCCTTCTGCAGGCAGGCGTCGTAGCCGCAGTCCTCGATCATTCCGCCCATTTTGAGTAAGAATATCTCGGCGAGCTCCTCGTCTATGTACTTGACTCCGAGCGTCGTGTAGGCGTAATAAGCCGCGCCGCGCTCCATCGACTCGTAAAGTCCTCTCGGTACCGAGAAGCCGAAGCCGATTATAGCTTTAGCGCCGGGAAGAATCATTTTCGGATCGCGTCCGGGGATCTCGCCCTCGAAAAGCTCGAGCGAGCCTATGCCGCAGACCTGCGCTCCGAGCTCTGCCGCGCGTTTTTTAATCATTTCTGATGTGAGTTGTTTCATACGGTCTCCTTATCTGTCGAGCTTCCAGGGCTTTTTCGCGGTTCTGAGCGGCTTTTCGAATTTATCCTCGAGACAGCCGTGGCGCTCGAGCATCGAAACGCAGCCGCGTATGCAGCCGCCGCACTTTGCCATATTGTAGCCGACCCAGCTCGGGAAATATTTCGAAAGAGCCGTGTAGACCTTCATGATCTCCTGCTCGCTCGACTGAGCCTTGCCCTCCATGAGGTCGAGACTGCCGTTCTCGTTCTTATCCCAGACCTCCTTCGGAACAAAGGGGTTGTAGCAGCGCCCGGCGTGGGTGTAAAAGGCGTAGCATTTCCACATATCAATGTCGCCCCACTCGCAGATCTTGCCGTCGAGGTTGACGCGCACGACCTTTCCGGTGCTGATGTCGGGAATACACTGACCCGGACACTCGCGGACGCATTTCATGCACTTCTTGCAGAGCGGCTCGCCGTGGTACATCTCGTCGTACTCGAGCTCGGCGTCGGTGAAGATGAACGCCAGTCTTTGCAGCGGTCCGAACTGCGGGGTCAGAAGCATCTTCGAGTAGCCGATCTCTCCGAGCCCGCAGGCGACTGCCGCGAGCCTGAAATGGAACTGGAGATCGGGCGCTGTGTTCTCGGGACGGGTCGGACGGGTGAACTGTACGCTGCGGTGGTGAGCCGTCGAGTGCTTTGCGTTCTCGGAGACCTCGATCTGCTCCTCAGGCGAGAGGGTGTTTCCGGGAGAGCCGTCCATGTCCGACACCGAGCCCCGCGCTCCGGTGTTCCGGTAGACGAAAGCCTCGTAGCCCTCGTCCTCGATGAGCCTGCCCACCGAGTAGAGCACCGTCGGAGCGAAAATCTCGTTTATCCCTCCGTAAGCCATCGACGGATACTGGAAGAACTGCGTACCCTCCTCGATGCCGCGCTGAACTCCGCGCGGAATTCTGAACACGAAGCCGATCATGCTCTTAGCGCCGGGAAAGAGAAATTTCGGGTTCATTTCGTCGGGAGCGCCGTCCATTCTTGAGATCGGAGCTATCCCGCAGGCGTCCGCACCGGCTTTGAGCGCGGCGTCCTTGATCATCTGACTTGTAAGCATAGAAAATCCTTTCGATTAAAATTATCATTCAAGAGTTACGCTCGCGCGCTCGAGAACCGTTTGACAGTAGCCGCAGTTCTCACAGTCTCTGCCGCAGGAAGCTAACTTCTCCGCGAAATCTGCCGGGAAGCGCGAGCTGTCGACTATCACCGGCAGCAGCGCCGAGCCGTTGTCGGGCTCGAGCAGGTCTGTCACCGCGCCGCGGTAGACCCCATCGAGATAGGCTGAGAGCAGTCTTACCGGGTTCGGATTTACTCTCGTCGCGAGCTTTACCGAGTCGAAGAACTCCTCGTAGAGATGTATGTCCTCGGGACGGATATAGCTCGTGTCGCGGATGAGCGAGATCCGCTTTTCGGTAGACGAGAGGTATTCCCGGCATATTCCGGTGAAGCCGTAGCCGTTGTCGGCGCGGGCGATTTCAGCCTCGTGCGCAACGAGATTGTCGTGAAAGGTTCGCGCCGGGCAGTCGTTGAAGCAGCCGCTGTTCGCGAGGAGATAGAGCCGCTTGGAGTGGTCGCCGCACCAGCGTTTGAGCCTTCTTATCGCCGCGAAGTCGCGGTTCAGCTCGCGTTTCAGGTAGAAGCCGTCGAAATATTCGGAGACGCTGTCCATCGCCTGAACAGTGCCGACGCCGATGTTCACAGACGCGCGAACCTCGATACCGGGAAAGTTCGCGTGGAGGAATTTACCAATTATCGGCGAGGTCGTCGTCACCGAGCCGAGCGGGAGCTTTGAGCGCAGAAAATCTATCGTGTCGCCGAGATTCATGAAAAAGGCTCTCGACAGCGCGTCGCCGCCGTAGCAGCCGCCGTTGAGCAGCAGATTCAGTCCGACGCCCTTTGCCGCGATCGCCGAGAGATCGGAGAGCTGGCGCTCAGCCGCGGCGAGCGGATACTCGTCGGTCTCACCCGAGCCGCGCCCGTTCGCTGTCCCGCCGAAGGAAAAATAGACCTCGGCGATCCTGCCGCTGTTTTCGATGATCTGGGAGATAAACCTGTCGTTTCTGCGCAGCGGATAACCAACTGTGAATTTCATTTTGCATTTCCTTAAAAAGAATTTGATTATATACTTGTATTATATCACAGATCGTGGTATAATGGAATCGCAAAATACAAAAGAAATATAGAAAAACAAAACTCTTTTATAAAATTAAAGAACAAAGGCGGTGGAGAAACAGAATGAAGTTAGCCGAAATAGACCCGTTTATACGCTTTGCAGGCACTCTTGTGCTCAATCCGACAGGATTCAACTGCTGCTCGCTCGACCGCAGACTGCTGTTTGTGCAGAGCGGGAGCTTTGTTTTCCATTATAAAGGCGTGTCGAGACAGATAGAGGAGGGCTCGATGCTGCTCTGGGATGCGGGCGCGCCCTATCGCTTCGAGACCGATTCTCTGGTGAAGGTGATAATCCTGAATTTCGATTTTTCGCAGAATTTCTCAGCGTTCACCGAGCCGCTGTACGTCTATCGCGAGAGCGAATTCAGCTCCGGGCTGATCCTCGAAGCGCCGGGCGTGGACGATTGTCCGGAGCTTTGCGGGCTGAATATCTTCCCGGGCGTGAAATATCTCGAGAGCGAGCTGATGCTCATCGTCGGCGAGCTGCGCGACAAGCGGAGATTCTATCGCGAAACGGCGTCGGCGGCGCTCAAGAGCATACTCTGCAAGGCGGCGCGGAAGATCATCTCGGGCGAAAACGGCGATACCGTCGAGCGGGTGATCAGCTTCATCCGCGAAAATTACTCAAAGCCGGTCACAAACCACGATATCGCCGACAGCGTGAACTATCACGAATATTATGTGAATAAGCTGATGCAGCGTCAGACCGGAATGACTCTGCACCGCTATCTTCAGAGCTGCCGCGTCGAGAACGCGGCAAAGCTGCTTTTGACGACCGGATATCCGGTGGCGCGGATCGGAGAGATTTGCGGCTTCTCGTCTCCGGCGTATTTCATAAGCGCGTTCCGGCGTCAGTACGGCGAGACTCCGAGCGAGTACCGCAGACGCAGAAACGGACTGATATAGAGATATAGAAAACAAAAAAATTCCCGCGAGGATATCCTTCGCGGGAATTTCTGGTTCTTGATTACTGCTGCTTTGCAGCCGCAGCCTCGCGCTCGCGGTCGAGCTTGGAGTTGCGGAAGTAAAGCGCCACGTCGATCGAAATCTCAATGAAGTTCAGAACGTAGAAGAAGAAGCTGAGATAGAAGATGAAGCCGCTGCTGCCTCCGCAGGTCTGAATGATCTTGCGGGTGATGCCGCAGGCGTAGCCGATGAGGAGGAAAACCTCGAAAAAGAGGCTCTTTCCCTTGGCTGTTCTGGAGACGAGCGACTTGCGAATCGAGATCGGCCACGAGAGTCCGAAGCAGAATATCGTAAGGGCTTCAAGCAGATCGGTGATAAATTCCATTTGTTGTTACCGTACCTTTTTAGATTATTGCTCAGATCTCGGAGCGCTTTTTGGTGTAGTTCGGGAGGAGCTTCGGCGAGACGGCGTCTGTCTCGATTCCGGCAGCCCTGCGCTCTGCGTCGAATTTTGCGATGTGGTCGAGCGTGAGCTTTCCGACCTTGACGTCCTTAGCCTTCTCTGCGGCGTGCTGACCGGCGCTTCTGCCGAATACGATGATGTCGAGCAGCGAGTTGCCCATCAGACGGTTGCGTCCGTGAATACCGCCGACCGCTTCGCCCGCGACATAGAGATTTTCGACGTTAGTCGTGCTGCCGTCGACGTTGATGTCGAGACCGCCGTTCTGGTAGTGGAGGGTCGGGTAGACGAGGATCGGCTCTTTTCTGATGTCGATGCCGTAGCTTCCGAACATACGCAGCATAGCCGGTATACGGCGCTCGATAGTGCCCTCGCCGCCGATAGCCTCGATCATCGGTGTGTCGAGCCAGACAGCCTTGCCGCTGCCGGTGTCAACGCCCTCGTCGCGGTCGGAGCACTCGCGGATTATCGAAGCCGCAGCCACGTCGCGGGTCTCGAGCGGATGGACGAATACCGTTCCGTCGCGGTTGACGAGCTTTGCTCCAAGCGAGCGCACCTTCTCGGTGACGAGCGCGCCGAATATCTGCTCGGGGAAAGCCGCTCCGGTCGGATGATACTGGAGAGTATCGGCGTAGAGCAGCTTCGCGCCGACTCTGTAGCCGAGGACAAGTCCGTCGGCAGTCGCTCCGTAGTGGTTGGAGGTCGGGAAGCCCTGATAGTGCATACGTCCCGCGCCGCCGGTAGCGATGATGACCGTCTTAGCCTTGGCGACGAGCAGCTCCTTGGTCTCCATGTTCATGAGAACTGCGCCTGCCGCTCTGCCGTTCTCGTCGAGGATGAGCTCGACTGCCGAGGTGAAGTCTACGACCGGAATCTGACGGTTGAGCACCTCGTCGCGCAGAGTGCGCATGATCTCAGCGCCCGAGTAGTCCTTAGCCGCGTGCATACGCTTACGGGAGGTTCCTCCGCCGTGAGTGGTGATCATCGTGCCGTCGGGAGCCTTGTCGAACTCAACGCCGAGGTCGTTCAGCCACTGGATAGCCTCGGGAGCGTCG
>CACXED010000248.1 GCA_902766575.1 uncultured Ruminococcus sp.
CGATGAGATCGACGCCGCTTACAACGAATGGGTCGACGCGGATTTCAGATACAACAGCGCCCTCGCGCTCTACAATCAGGGCTCGGGCAGCAGGGAAGCCGTAGACAAGTGGGAAGCCGAATCCACCGCGGCTTACGAAAGGTACAAGACTCTCCTCGACAGCCAGACCAAGGTCAAGGAGGATAAGAAGCGCCAGTACGACCGCGATATGGAGGACTTCAACGAGGAGCTCGAAAAGCTCGAAACCAAGCTCAAGAATATCGCCGGCACCGAAAAGGCAAAGAACACGCTCGACAACGCTTCAAAGCAGAAAAAGACCGCCGAGACTGCCGCAACCGCCGCTTCGGAGGATTACGACAAAAAGAAATCCGAATATACCGAGGCAAAAACGACTCTCGACGCGCTCCAGAAGCTCGCTCAGCTTGAGGAGTGCGAGTCCTCGGTCGAGGGGCTGAACGAACAGCTCGAGGCGCTCACCGACGATATCGCCGACAAGACCGAGCAGAAGAACGAGCTTTCACAGGTCAAGGATATCGACTCCCAGAAGGAGCTTATCAAGTCTCTGGAGCAGGATCTCACCACTCTCCAGCACAACCTCGCAAAGAAGAAGGAGGAAAATTCGCTCCAGAATCAGCGCGACCAGCTCGAAATGGATGAGCTTGTTGAAAAAATAGACGAGCAGAGAGCGCTCGTTGAAAAATACGAGGCAAACTCGGTCGACGCCAAGATAACCGCCGACATCGCGGGTCAGGTGACTTCGATCTCGGCTGTCGCGGGCTCCGAGACGAGCATGGGTCAGACCCTCTGCGAGATCGTCGTGACCGAGCTCGGCTACTCCTGCGAGATCAATCTGACGACCGAGCAGGCTAAACGCGTCCGAGTCGGCGATGAGGTCAGCATTTCCAACAACTGGTGGTCGAACATCAAGGCGAGCGTCGCGGGAATCCGCAACGATCCCAAGAACCCCGGAACCTCCAAGATCGCCACGATCGCGCTGACCGGCGACGTCACCGTCGGACAGAATCTCAGCCTGACCATCGGCGAAAAGGGTCAGACCTACGATACCGTCGTGCCGAACTCGGCTGTCCGTGAGGACAACAACGGCAAGTTCGTGCTCGCGGTCGAGTCCAAGTCGAGCCCGCTCGGCAACCGCTACATAGCAAAGCGCGTCGACGTTCAGGTGCTCGCGTCCGACGACACCAACACCGCGGTCTCGGGAATCATGGGAAGCGAGTTTATAATCACCACCTCGACAAAGCCGATCTCCGCCGGTATGCAGGTGAGAATGGCGGAAAATTCCAAGTGATATGAAAAAATTTCAGTTGACAGCGGGAATACTTGCCGCAGTGTGCCTTGTGCTCATCGGGATATTCACGCTGGTACAGAATTCGCTCGGAGGGCGGCTCGATTCACAGGAGGTCTGCTCTCGCTGGGCGGGCGACGGGACGAGATACGCGCAGCTTTCCGCGTTTATATCTCCGACTGCCGGGCTTGACGAGGACAGCGTGAAATATTCGCTGACCTCGGGGCTTGACAGCGCCTATGTGGAGGCTTCGATCAAGTCGAACGAGGGCGCGCGTCTCTACGCCTACAGCTACAGCGGAGAGACTGAAGTCTCGGTCTCATTGCTGAACCCTGAGACCGGACTGACGGCGAAATCGAGAGTCACCGCGACCGCTATGGGCGTCGGAGCCGACTTCTTCATCTTCCATCCGCTGAAGCTGCTCTCGGGGAATTATATCGACACCTACGACAGCGTGCTCAACGACACGATAATCATCGACAACGACCTCGCGTGGCAGTTCTTCGGATCGCCGGACGTCGTCGGCAGG
This sequence comes from uncultured Ruminococcus sp., assembly GCA_902766575.1. Taxonomy (GTDB): domain Bacteria; phylum Bacillota; class Clostridia; order Oscillospirales; family CAG-272; genus Flemingiibacterium. The sequence goes on from CACXED010000248.1 coordinate 1,833, forward strand.
CAGCTTCAGATCAACGGTAAAACCTGCTACATCTCAGGCGTCTGCGAGGTCGATCCCGACTATTCGGAGTTCTACGGAGATAATCCGAGAATATACATGAGCTACTCGCTTCTCGCCGATCAGTCGGGGGATCTGAGCATTACCTGCGTCGAGACCTGTATGCCCGATCCGGTAAGGAATTTCGCCGCCGGAATACTCGAAAAATCAATAGGCGTTCAGGAGCAGTATATCGAGATAGTGGAAAATTCCGCCCGCTTTACCGACAGAGGTCTGTTCGAGCGGCTGAGAGATTTTCCGAAGCGCTCGGTGCGCACAAAGCTCGTCGCGTATCCTTATTGGGAGAACACGGCGGTGATACTCGTCGACCGTGCGGCGCTGCTCTATGTCGGCAAGCTGATACCGCTTGTTGTGATCGTGCTGCTCGCAGCCGCCGAGCTGATCATCGCCTACAGAAAGCGAAAGGTATTCTTCCGCTTTGCAGCGGAGCACATCTCGTCGGCGTGGGATAAGCTCGGTCAGGAGCGCAGACGGAGAGCCAAAAAACGGCTCGAGCTCAACGAGGCGAAGAAAAAGTCTCTGCCCGACAAGAAAGCTCCTCAGATACTCTCTGTCCCGCAAAAAGCGCCGGAGGAAAAATCCGAGGAAAATAAAGACGAACGAGACTGACATCAATCATCCATTGTGAAAGGAACTGATACCAATGAAACTAAAACGAATACTTGCGCTCGGGCTTTCGCTCGTGCTCACCGCCGGAGTTCTTCCCGCCTGCGGAAAAAAGGAGGAGACGAAGATAACCAACGTCTTCAAGCAGACCGACGTCAAGCTGCCGGACGAATACGCAAATACCGCGAATTTCAGCATCAACCAGCTTTTCAAGGGCAGCGACGGCGTCTACGCCATGTGCTACTACTACGACGACAAGACCTATAATCAGAGGCAGTTCCTGCTTCCGATAGGCACGGACGGAAGCTGCGGCAGCGAGATGGATCTCGGGCTTAACCTGGACGAAAACGTCAATTCCTATCTGCAGTCGCTCTGCTTTTCGGGCGACGGCAGCTTCTGGGCGGTCATCGTGTCCAGCGGCAGTTATGAGGACGAGTCCGGCAACCTGATGTACAGGCAGGATTATTCGCTCAGACATTACAGCGAGCCCGGCTCTGACAAATATGACGAGATCAATATCGACGATATGATGCAGCCCGACGAGAACGGCGAAACCTTCAACCTTAACTACATGGTCTGCGACGACAGCGGTAATCTGCTCCTCGGCGACTGGAACAAGGTCAAGCTCATGAATTCCTCCGGAAAGATCACCGACGTGGATCTCGGCGACTCCGAGAATATGAATATCCAGAACATCTTCAATCTTGACGGAAAGCTCTACGTTTCGACCTACAGCTACGATCAGACGAGTCAGAACGCTGCCACTCAGCTCATTGAGATCGACGGCGCCACCGGAAAGACCGGAACGACTCACTCTGTTCCGATGAATATGTCCTACAACCTGATCTCCGGTCCCGGCTATGATTATTACTACAACGACAACACGTCGGTTTGGGGCTGCAAATTCGACAGCGAGGATCGGGTCGAGGTGCTCAACTTCATCAACTCTGACATCAACTCCAACAACATAAACAATCTGATCCCGCTTTCAGCAGACAGATTCTTCATGACGAACTATGACGAGATAAAGGGAGCTCAGGTCTGCTCGCTGC
>CACXED010000249.1 GCA_902766575.1 uncultured Ruminococcus sp.
CTGCTTCACGATAAGGTCGCTCAGATTATTCCAGTAATTCGGCGCGCTAAGACAGCCCCACAGAATGAGCTCGGCGGGCGCGTAAGCGCTTCTACCTACAGTTTCCATAGTATCTATGCTCCTTTTCACATCCTCCTTAGCGTCAAACAGCCGGCGGCGAACCGTTCCGGTCGGAACTCCGAGCTCGGCGGCGATCTGTCCGACCGGCTTTTCGCGGAGGTAATATTCGATGATGATCTCACGGTGTAGCTTTGAAAGCCTTGCGACCGAGTAATTCAGCGCTCTGATCTCGTCGGCGCGGATAAGCTCGTCCTCGGCGTCGTCGGGCGAGATCAGTATATCGCAAAGCCCGTCGAGCGACACGGCGGAGCTGTACTTCAGCCGCAGAAATATATTGAGCTGATTTGAAGCGAGCCGCCAGTACCACGGATAGAAAGCCTCAATCCGCCGCCGATGCTTCTCGGCGCTGCGATAGGCGGCGAGCGCTTCGCAGAGTATCTGCGAGGTCAGCTCCTCCGCGTCGTTCGGGTCGGTCAGCCGCTTTTTTGCCCAGAGCAGGGTCTTTTCGATAAGCTCCTCGGTGAAATATTCAATCATCTCTGTTTCCTTTTGTAAAAGCGATATCGTTTACATAAAGATAAGTGTGAAAAGGAGCGGTTATGTTCGGTATGATTTAGAAAAATCAGTCTATTTTAGTCTCAACGCCCGGAACAAGCTCGTATTCCCTGCCCTCCCAGACAAGCGTTCCGCCCGGGATATCGGCGAGCGCGCGGAGAGACCTTCCGTCGTATGCGACGTGAACGCTGCCGGGCTTACCGTCGGGTCTCGTTCCGACCGGAACGACAGCGTCAAAGCTCCTGTAGAGCCCGGGCCTCGGCGCGACCTCAAAGGTCTTGGTTCCGACTGATGTGGGTCTCACTCCCACGCAGTAGCGTCCGAGCAGATATACCGGTCCGCTGCCCCACGCATGGCAGAGCGACTTGCCGTATCTCATGCCGTACATTCCATAGTGCTCTGCGCCGCTCTGAGTCGGGTCGTACTGCTCCCAGATGCTCGTCGCGCCGAGCTTCAGCATTCCTCCCCAGTAGGAGTCGATCATATTCTGCGCGTACTCGATGTGACCGAGCTTGCAGAGCGCCATCAGCTCGTACAGCTCGAAATAGGGAGTTGTGATTTTGGTTATGCTATCGTTCTCGAGCACTTTTTCGACAAGCAGGTCGGCGGTCTTTTTATCGACAAAATCATAGAGTATCGCGAAAATCGCCGCGTGTCTCGTGACGTGCCGTCTGCCCGAGGTGAAGCTGTCGATGAACGCCTGCTTTTCGTTATCCCAGTACTTCTCGTTGATGAGAGCTTTAAGGCTGTCCGCGCGTTTGTTGCAGAGATCGACGTCAGACTTCGCGCCGCCGACCGCTTCGGTCAGCCACGCCATCGCGTTGTGAGCCTGCCAGAGCAGTATCTGCTCGGCGCAGAGCGGGCCGTCCTTGTCGATATCCGACCAGTCGATGAATATCCAGTCTCCCGGACGCGAAACGACCAGTCCGTTCTCGTCGAGACGCGAGACGATGAAGTCATAGAGCGCCTTGGCTCTCGGGTAAATGAAGCGGATGAAGTCGATATCTCCGGTCGTGAAATAGTACTCCCACGTTCCGATTATCAGCAGAGCCGAGTAGTCGTTGATGGTGTTGATGTGCTCGAGCACCGGCGGCTTGCCGTAGAGCGCGGTGATCGTGCGGCGGTTCAGCGCGCGGTCGGCGAACAGATAGTCGTTGACCATGTAGGACTGATAAGCGTCTCCCGACCAGCACCAGCGGTCGCGCTTGATGCCGTCGAGCAGGAACTCGCGGCTGTTCAGATGAAACGTGTAGGCGCAGACGTCGAAGATCTTCTCGACCTCGGGACGGTCGCAGGAGAATTTGGCGATCTGCTCCTCGTGGACAAGCTCGAGCTCAGCCTTTACTCCCGACGCTTCTCCGGTCAGCAGGACATAGCGGAAGGCTCTCGGAACGAGCGAGTGCTCTCCCGCGCCGACCTTCTCGAAGATCAGCGTATTTGCCGTATCGGTCGCTTCCTCGACCGTCTCGCCGTAGTAAGCGGTCAGCCCGGACTCACAGCCGAAATCGAGCTTTGCGAAAAGCTCGCGCCCGAAGTCGTAGAGCGTGCCGCCGGAGGTTTTCTCGACCGAGACCGGCTCGACGACAGTATATTCGAACGGAAAGACCTCGACGTTATCATTAAGTGAGGTGTAAGCCGGTTCGTCTCCGGCGTTCACATCCCTGAACGATGTACCCGGCGAGCATTTCCAGCTCCTGTCAGAGATGAGCTGATCCGACTCGCAGTAAATCGCGGGCAGACCGTCATATTTTATCGTGACGACCTGTATGTTATGATTTCCGGCGGGAACCGCGATGCGCTCTCCGCGGGGATATCTTCTTCCGTCGAGCAGAACGTAGCACTTGCAGTTAGCGTGGATTATCAGATATCCGTCGCGCTCAAAGCTGGCGTTCTTTTCGAAATTTACGCGCGGATAGACGTTAGCCATTCCCCAGAAGCAGGGATACTCCGCGCCGTACTCCTCGCGGCGCGAGTGGAGCTTGATGCTGTGGTAGATTTCATAATCTCCCGGATACCATATCCAGCGTGATTTTTCCATTTTCAAGACTCACCTCATCGTTCAGTATTTTTTTCTTTCA
>CACXED010000250.1 GCA_902766575.1 uncultured Ruminococcus sp.
AGGGCTGATTCTGTGTGGTCTGCGTACCGGATTTCGTGTGTTGACGGATGGGTCTCGCGCAATCGGAAGCCGTGAACCATGTCAGGTGGGGAACCAAGCAGCATTAAGCGGTGTCTTCGATGTGCCGCGAGGTCGCCTGTCCCGAGCGCGTGCCGGTGCTTACGCGCATGGACGCACTTCGAGTCAAGGGTGTATGGTCTTATTTTATAGCTTGTCTGATTTTTCGATAAACGGGGGATATACTTGCATCAGGCTCTTTACCGCAAATGGCGTCCGCAGAGCTTTTCAGACGTCTGCGGCCAGGATCATATAACCTCCATACTCCGCTATGAGGTCGAAAACGGCAAGACCTCCCACGCCTATCTTTTCTGCGGCTCGAGGGGAACCGGCAAGACCACCTGCGCGAAGATCCTCGCCAGAGCGGTCAACTGCGAGCATCCGTCGGGCGGTGACCCCTGCGGAGAATGTCAATCCTGCAAAAGCGCCGCTTCGGGCGCGTGCATCGACATCATCGAGATGGACGCGGCGTCCAACAACGGAGTAGACGACATAAGGCAGATCCGCGACGAGGTCGAATACCTGCCCGCCGAGCTCAAGTACAAGGTCTACATCATCGACGAGGTCCATATGCTCTCGCCGAGCGCTTTCAACGCGCTGCTCAAGACCCTCGAGGAGCCGCCGCCGCACGTTATCTTCATCCTCGCGACGACCGAGCTTCAGAAAATTCCCGCGACGATACTCTCCCGCTGCCAGCGCTTCGATTTCAGACGGATAGGCAGCGACGTCATCGCCGCGAGACTTGAATACATCGCAAAAAACGAGAACATCGCTCTCGACCATGAGGCGGCGTTCATGCTTGCCAGACTTGCTCAGGGAGGTATGCGCGACGCGATCTCGCTGCTCGAGCTCTGCTCGGGCGAGAACCGTCCGGTCACGCCGGAGGTCGTCGAGGAGATCGCCGGAACCGGCGGACGCGATTCGGTGATCAGTATCCTGAACGCCGTCTGCGACCGGGACTACGATACCATCTTCGGCGAGATAGATAAAATGTTCATGTCGAGCCGGGATCTCACGGTATTCTGGCAGGATATAATCGCTTTCTACCGGGATATGCTCGTCGCAAAGACGACAAGGAACGCCCGCGAGTATCTCGATCTCACCGAAAAGCAGTACGCCGAGCTGACCGAGGTATCCGCGCGCTTCTCGGCCGAGACGCTGATCTGCCACGCAAAGCTGCTCGACAGCTCGCTCGAGTCGATGCGAAAGGCGTCGTCCAAGCGGCTCGTCGCCGAGATGACCCTCGTCCGGATGTGCGACGAGCGTTTTTCAACCTCTCCCGAAGCGCTGCTTTCAAGGATCGCCGCGCTTGAGGACAGGGTAAAGTCGGGAAATTTCGCTCCGGCAAAGCCGCGGACGTCGGAGCCCGAACAGAGCGCCGGGAACAGAGCTCCCGAAGCTCCGGCTCAGAGCGCGCCGGAATCGGCGGATGCTCCGGCTCAGACCTCTCCCGCAAGCGGTACGCCTGCTCCCGAAAGCCCGGCGACAGACAGGAGCGACGCTCCTCCGGTCAAAAAGGAGTACAGACAGCTCCCGTACTGGGCTGAGTTCGTTGAAAAATGCACCGAGCGGGACGGTATGCTCGGAAGTCTGATGCGCGAGACCGCCAAGGGCTTCACGGTCAATACCGACAGCTTTATCCATATCAGGACGAACAATCTGATGGCTCAGCAGGTCATAACCCGCTTTTTCGCGACGCTGCTCGAGGTGCTCAACAGCTTTGAGGACGGCAGGATCGACCGGGATCTGGTAAAGCTCGAATACGTCCCAGAAAAAAAGACCGACAGATCGGACGCAATCGAGGAGCTTGCAAGAAGCTCCGGGCTCTCCGACAGTTTGGAATCATAACAGTGATCCGGCGGAAATTTTTCTTCCGCGTGATATAAATCAAGTCAGAATCGAAAGGAATCAGGATAATGAAAGCACGTTTACCTAAGGGCATGGGCGGCGGTCCGTCCAACATGAACGCAATGATCAAGCAGGCTCAGAAGATGCAGGCCGACATGGAGGCTCTCCAGGCCGAGCTCGACGAGCGCGAGTACGAGATCCAGGCGGGCGGCGGAGCCGTCACCGTCAAGATCAACGGCAAAAAGGAGATCCTCGCGATCGACCTCAAGCCCGAGATCGTCGATCCCGACGACATCGAGACCCTGTCCGACACTCTCGTCGCGGCGGTCAATCAGGCCATCAAAAAGGTCGAGGAGACCAACGCCGGAGAAATGCAGAAGATCACCGGCGATATCAACGTCCCCGGACTTTTCTGAGTCCCCGCGCGGTCAGACTGAAAGGTACGGTAAGTAAATGGCGGAGTATATCCTTCCGCTTGAAAGGCTGATCGAGCAGTTCCGCCATCTTCCCGGAATAGGACGGAAAACGGCGGTGAGACTCGCCTTCGCGGTGCTCGACTTTTCCGACGAGGAGGCTTTCGCCTTCTCCGACGCGGTCAGAGCCGCAAAGGAGCAGGTAAAAACCTGCCGCGTCTGTCAGAATATCGCCGACGGAGAGCTCTGTCCCATATGCGCGGACGAGGAGCGCGACCGCTCGGTCATCTGCGTCGTCGAGGACGCCAAGGCGGTAATGTCGCTTGAAAAGGTGCGCGAGTACCGAGGGGTCTATCATGTGCTCCACGGCGCGATCTCGCCTATGTCGGGCGTCGGCCCGGACAAGCTGAAGATCCCCGAGCTCATCGCGAGACTCGGAAGCGGCGAGGTCAGGGAGGTCATCATCGCGACCAACCCCAACGTCGACGGAGAGGCGACGGCGATGTATCTGACAAAGCTGATAAAGCCGCTCGGGATAAAGGTCTCGCGGCTCGCCTACGGAATACCGGTGGGCGGAGATCTCGACTACGCCGACGAGGTGACGCTGATGCGCGCGCTCGAGGGCAGAAGGTCGATGTGAGAGCCGACAGCCCGAAAAGGCATGGTCATTCTCAACAAAATTCTATTATTTTTATATAACTCTTGACAAATCGCGAATAATAATATATAATAAAACAGTTGGGTCATTGTGCCGTGAAAGGATGGATCGTATGCGCATTGATGTAAGAAGGCTCCTTGCGGGCGAAATAAACCGGATCGCGCTCGATTACAGCTTCCCGATCGACAAGGCCGGCGAGCCGGATGACGGCTCCGAAGCGGACGAGCCGATCGACACAACGATCGACCGGGTGGTTTTTGCCGGGCCTGTCAGAGTCAGCGGCGAGATCGTCAACATGGGCGGCTATATGCGCTTTGAGGCCGAGGCTTCTGTCGAATACGACGCCGAGTGCGCAAGATGCCTGAAGCCCCTGCACCGGAGCTTTTCGGTGACGCTTGAGCGCACCGTCGTTACCGAGGGAAGTCTTGAGAACACTCCCGAGGACGAGGCTGACGATTATCTCGAGGCGTCGGGCGGCTGGATCGACCCCGACCGCGCGATAGTCGAGGAGCTGATGATGGAGTTCCCGACCAGAGAGCTCTGCTCCGAGGACTGCAAGGGATTATGCCCTAAGTGCGGAAAGGATCTCAACGAGGGCGACTGCGGCTGCGTGAAAAAGGAAATTGATCCGAGACTCGCAATTTTGCAGAAACTACTTGAAAAAGAGTAAATTATGATGTATAATATAATATGTTATACGGTTAAGGAGGTGTCGTGAAATGGCAGTACCGAAGAAGAAAGTCTCGAAGGCGAGACGTGACAAGAGACGTTCCAACGTCTGGAAGCTCGATATGCCGGGTATGGTAAAGTGCCCGAAGTGCGGTGAGTACAATCTCGCTCACAGAGTTTGCAGAGCTTGCGGTTCCTACAACGGAAAGCAGGTCATC
>CACXED010000251.1 GCA_902766575.1 uncultured Ruminococcus sp.
AAATTCGCGATAAATCCTCACGCCGTTTCGGACGGGACGATTTTCGACGATGGAAATATAAAGGTCGAGGCTCTGCACAACGAGCATCTTGAAAGAGAAGCCCCGTGGCATTCGTTCTCCTACCGAATCACCTGCGAGGGAAAAAGAGTTATCTTCTCGGGCGACGTTCGGAGTTATTCGGATATGGATAAATTCCTTGCGGACGGCTGCGAGCTGCTGCTCGTCGAGACCGGACACCACACGCCTGACACTATCGCACGCTATATAAACGAACGCGGATTCTATGTCGGAAAGCTCGGCTATCTCCACAACGGCTGGGTGATACTCGAAAGCCGCGAAAAAGCCTCGGAACTGATACGCTCGGTCTGGAGCGGCGAATTTCTCATCTGTGAGGACGCTCAGACCATTGAATTATAACGAAAGGATAAACAAAATGAATCTCTCACTTAACTGGGCTAACGATTTCGTAAACCTCGGCGGGATCGGCCCCAAGGAATACTGCGACCGGCTGACTGCGACCGGCTCAAAGGTCGAGGGCTACGAGGTGCTCGGCGAGGACATCGAGAACGTCGTCGCCGGAAAGGTCATCTCGCTTGAAAGACATCCCGACTCGGATCACCTCTGGGTCTGCCAGATAGACATCGGCGAGGCTGAGCCGGTACAGATAGTCACCGGAGCGCAGAACGTCTTTGCCGGAGCCATGGTTCCGGTCGCGAAAGCTCCGTCAAAGCTCCCCGGCGGAGTCAACATCAAGGCGGGCAAGCTCCGCGGCGTCGCTTCGAACGGTATGCTCTGCTCGATCGGCGAGCTGAATCTCACAACTCACGATATGCCCGGCGCTATCGAGGACGGAATCTTCATCATGGACGGCATCGACTGCAAGCCCGGCGACGATATCCACAAGGTGCTCGACCTCTCCGACACCGTAGTCGAGTTCGAGATAACCTCGAACCGCCCCGACTGCCTGTCGGTGATAGGTCTTGCCCGCGAGACCGCCGTCTCCTTCGACCGCGAGTTCAGACTTCCGACTCCTGCCGTCACCTACGCAAAGGACGGCGACAATGTCGGAAACTACATCTCGGTCGAGGTCAAGGACTCGAAGCTCTGCCCGAGATACACCGCCCGCGTCGTAAAGAACGTGAAGATCGCTCCGTCGCCGCTCTGGCTCAGAATGAGACTGCGCGCGTCGGGCGTGAGACCGATAAACAATATCGTCGACATCACGAACTACGTCATGCTCGAGTACGGTCAGCCTATGCACGCCTTCGACTACGCCTGCCTCGACGGAAAGAAGATAATCGTCCGTCCGGCGGCTGACGGCGAGAACTTCAAGTCGCTCGACGACACAGATCACACCCTCACGCACAAGAACCTCGTCATCGCCGACGAGAACAAGGCTGTCGCTCTCGCCGGCGTAATGGGCGGAGCGAACAGCGAGATCTCCGACTCGACCGTAACCGTCGTTTTCGAGAGCGCTAACTTCCTCGGAAGCTCTGTCCGCGTCACGGCGAAGAGCCAGGGTATGCGCACCGAGAGCTCCGGACGCTTTGAAAAGGGTCTCGACCCCGAGAACACGCTCCCGGCGCTCGACCGCGCCTGCGAGCTCGTCGCTCTGCTCGGAGCGGGCGAGGTAGTCGACGGCACTATCGACGTCTACGGCGGCAGGGAGGAGCCCTACACGATGAAGCTCGAGGCCGACCGCATCAACGCTTTCCTCGGACTCGACGTCAGCGCCGACTACATGAAGGACGTGCTGAAGAAGTTAGAGTTCAAGGTCGACGGAGACACGCTGACCGTGCCGTCCTTCCGCGCCGACTGCCGCTGCATGAACGACATCGCCGAGGAGATCCTCAGAATCTACGGCTACAACACGATCAAGGCTACCCGCTTTGTCACGCCGATCACCTCGGGAAGCCGAACCGCCGCTCAGAAGTTCGAGCTGCTCTGCGCCGAGACGCTCTGCGCGATGGGACTTTACGAGTGCGAGACCTTCTCGTTCATCAGCCCCAGAAGCTACGATCGGATCAATATGCCCGAAAACGACCCGAGACGAAAGTCGATAGTCATCTCCAACCCGCTCGGCGAGGACACCAGCGTAATGCGCACAACGGCTATCCCGTCGATGCTCGAGGTGCTCGCGCGCAACAACAACTACCACGCCGAAAAGACCGCGCTCTATGAGCTTGCGAAGATCTACATCCCCGACGAGGATCCGACAAAGCTCCCCGACGAGCGCCGTCAGATAGTCATCGGCTTCTTCCGCGACGGAGATTTCTACACGCTCAAGGGAATGTGCGGAGCGCTGCTCGACAAGGCGGGCATCAGGGACGCCTCCTACGTCGCCGACAGCGAGGATCCGACCTTCCATCCCGGCCGCTGCGCGAAGATCGTCGCCGCCGACGGCACTGTCCTCGGCAAGCTCGGCGAGATTCATCCGAGCGTTCAGGCCAACTACGCAATCGACGCGCCGATATATGTCGCCGACCTCGACTTTGAGAACCTGCTCGCCGAGTCGAAGCTCGACAAGGCTTTCAAGCCGCTGCCCAAGTTCCCGGCAGTCACCCGCGACTACGCTTTCGTCTGCGACGACACGCTCGAGGTCGGCGCTATCGAGGCGGTCATGAAGAAAGCCGGAGGAAAGACGCTCGAGGCGATAAAGCTCTTTGACGTCTACCGCGGAAAGCAGCTCGGCGAGGGCAAAAAGAGCGTCGCGTTCAGCGTCACTCTCCGCGCCGCCGACCACACGCTCACCGACGAGGAAGCCGACAAGGTCTCAAAGAAGATACTCACCCTCCTCGATCGCGAGCTCGGCATCACGCTCAGAGCCTGAATTTTTCAAAGAATATAGAAAGCCTCGACCAAAAGCGCGGCGTTCATAGGACAGTTGACAGCCACAGCAGTTTGGTGTGAACCGCTGTGGCTGTTCTTGTGTTCTTCTCGGCTATGTGAAAGCGTGAAAATAAACAAACTTGCAAATCGATTTTTATTTTTATAGAGGAGAGAGCAGGATGCAGATCAGTCAGTTTTTTTTGAACGGAGACATAAAAGGCGCCATTGCATATATGCGCGATCACGAGGAATTCAAAGACATTCTCCCTGCGTATGTCGCGATTTTTGAAGATTGTGAATACCGCGCGTTTGACATACCGGACATACTCAACGATATCCTGCGTTTGTATCAGATTTATTTCCGCGATACCTTTTATTGCGGCTTACCGGAGGCGGAGGCCGCAGACAGGCTGCTGACGCAGCTGAAAGTGCTCTTAGGCGTGCCGGATGCAGAGGACGGGCTTCTGACCGAGCGGCTTCAATCGGTGTTTGAAGCGAATGGCTATCATGCGCTTTTCGGGAAAACCCAGGGGTATTACGGCCCGTACATCTGGAAGGATACGGTTCCGACCGTCTACCGCGTCGAGCTGCCGGGCGGAACTGCGGAATATACGGTCAACATTCTCAAGGGCTTCGTATTTCGAAGCTGGATGGATTATCTGACCTTCGGCAGGTTCGGGACAGGCGGCTGGGCTTCGCCGGACGGCACGATCAACTGCGTTGAGCAGGCGTATGATTTTGAAAGCGAACGGTTTCTTGTCTCGCTTCTGAAGCACGAAGCTCAGCATACCGTAGATATGAAAAAATTCCCGGGAATAACTCCCGCGGAGCTGGAATACCGGGCAAAGCTCGTGGAGCTCCATTACTCCGGCGATCTGGGACTGCTGCAAAAGTTCCTGTCGGAAGCGGATGAAAGCAGAAAGGACGACAGTCATGCGATCGCTTCTGCGAGGATAAAGCTCGGGTTTGCGGATACGGATCAAACAAAGCTCTCCTGCATCCGGACACGGGCGCTGGAACTGCTTCATGCACATACGAAAGAAATGGAAGAAAAATACGGAAAGCAGGAAACGGCGTCCAACGGATGATTCCCGCTTGTATGCTCTATGAGCCAAAACACTCCGGACTCAGGAATGTCCGGAGTGTTTTGCGTCGCTGTATCCCGGACAGGGGACGGCTTCCCCTGCGCTCACAGTTCCCGCGTCAAGAGCCGTTCCGGAAAAAATCTTAAAAATATGTTGAAAAACCATTGACAAAAGGAAGAAAGTGTGATATAATTATATACTGCATTATAATCGCTAAGACTATGCGCTTTTGCAGCGCGAATGTGCGTAATATTTGCCTGTCATGACCGCTATCTTTTTTATTTTCGCCTTTTGAGTACCCCGCGCGGTCTTTAACCCGGATGTCAAATTTGTTGAATGGAGTGATTGTTTCAATGATGGTCAAACCCACGATGCTTGGCAAGACCGAAAGAATGAGCTTCGCCAAAATCGGCGATACTCTGGAAATGCCCAATCTCATCGAGGTTCAGAAAAGGTCGTACAAGTGGTTCCTTGACGAGGGACTCAAGGAGGTGCTGCGCGACGTTTCGCCTATCACCGACTATTCCGGAAACCTCATTATAGAATTTCTCGACTACAGCATCGACCCCACCCCCAAGTACCCCGAGGAGGAGTGCAAGGAGCGCGACGTCAACTATGCCGCTCCCCTGCGCGTCAAGGTCAGACTTACCAACAAGGCTACCGGTGAAGTCAAGGAATCGGACGTTTTCATGGGCGATTTCCCGCTCATGACCGACAACGGTACATTTATCATCAACGGCGCCGAGAGAGTTATCGTCTCTCAGCTCGTCCGTTCCCCCGGCATCTATTACGAGACCTCTATCGACAAGACCGGCAAAACGATCTTTGCCACCACCGTTATCCCCTATCGCGGAGCGTGGCTTGAGTACGAGACCGACGCCAACGATATGTTCTGGGTGCGTATAGACAAGAACCGCAAAATACCCGTAACCATCCTCATCCGCGCCCTCGGCATCGAGACCGACGAGGAGATTAAGAAATACTTCGGCGAGGATCCCCGTCTCGTAACGACGATGGATAAGGACCTCATGAAGGACGAGGCCGCAAAGAACAACACCTCCGTGGGCGACGAGGCTCTCAAGGAGATCTACAAAAAGCTCCGTCCCGGCGAGCCTCCGCTGGTCGAGAGCGCGCAGATACTGATCAACAACCTGTTCTTCGATCCCAAGCGCTACGATCTCGCCGCCGTCGGACGCTATAAGTACGACAAGAAGCTGGCGCTCGGCAAGCGCATCGCCGGACACACTCTCGCCGCTCCGGTCGTCTCCCCGATAACCGGCGAGCTCCTCTTTGAGGAGGGCGTGCTTCTCGACGCCGACAAGGCTATGACTGTCGAACACGCCGGAGTCAACGAGGTCATGCTCTACGGCGAGGACGGCGAAACTGTCGTCAAGGTGTTCGGAAACGGAATGGTAGAACCGAGATATGTCATCGGCTGCGACCTCGACGACATCGGCATCCCCGAGCGCGCAAAGCTCTCGGTCATCCTCGAGATCATGGAGGAAGCGGAGGGCGATATCGACGAGTTCAAGAAGATAGCAAAGAACCGCGTCGCCGAGCTCTCTCCCAAGCATATCACAAAGGACGATATCTTTGCGTCGATCAACTATCTCACCTGCCTTGCCCACGGCATCGGCACCAACGACGATATCGACCACCTCGGAAACCGCCGTCTCCGCTCGGTCGGCGAGCTTCTGCAGAATCAGCTCCGCATCGGCTTCACCCGCATGGACAAGACCGTCAAGGAGCGCATGACCACTCAGGACGCCGAGGCTCTCACTCCCAACACGCTTATCAATATCCGCCATATCGTCAGCGCGATCCGCGATTTCTTCGGCTCGTCGCCGCTGTCGCAGTTCATGGATCAGAACAACCCCCTCGCCGAGCTGACTCATAAGCGCCGTCTTTCGGCACTCGGCCCGGGCGGTCTGTCGCGTGACCGCGCGTCCTTTGACGTCCGCGACGTTCACTATACTCACTACGGCCGTATGTGCCCGATCGAGACCCCCGAAGGCCCGAACATCGGACTCATCTCCTACCTCGCTACCTACGCAAGGATCAACAAGTACGGCTTTATCGAGGCTCCCTATCGCAAGATCGACAAGGCTACCGGCGTCGTCACCAACGAGGTCGAGTACATGACCGCCGACGTTGAGGACAACTACACCGTCGCTCAGGCGAACGAGCCCCTCGACGAGAACGGACGCTTTGTCAACAAGCGCATCTCGGGACGCCGCAGAAACGAGATCATCGAGTTCAACTGCGAGGAAGCCGACTACATGGACGTCTCGCCGAAGATGGTCGTGTCGGTTGCAACCGCTCACATCCCCTTCCTCGAGAACGACGACAACTCCCGCGCACTGATGGGCTCGAATATGCAGAAGCAGGCAGTCCCGCTGCTCGTCTCCGAACAGCCGATCGTCGCCACCGGTATGGAGTACAAGGCTGCGGTCGACTCGGGCGTAGTCGTCTGCGCCAAGAACGCCGGCTATGTTGAAAAGGTCTGCGCCGACGAGATCGTCATCCGCACCGACGCCGGAACCAAGGACGTCTATCATCTCATCAAATTCAAGCGCTCCAACCAGGGCACCTGCGTCAACCAGAAGCCGATCGTCGATCTCGGCGAGCGCGTCGAGGAAAAGCAGGTCATCGCCGACGGCCCCGCTACCGATAAGGGAGAGATCTCGCTCGGTAAGAACGCTCTCATCGGCTTTATGACCTGGGAGGGCTATAACTACGAGGACGCCGTTCTGCTCAACGAAAAGCTCGTCCGCGACGACGTATACACCTCTATCCACATCGAGGAATACTCCCACGAGGCCCGCGACACCAAGCTCGGGCCGGAGGAGATCACCCGCGAAATCCCCAACGTCGGCGAGGACGCTCTCAAGGATCTCACTCCCGACGGAATCATCCGCAAGGGTACCGAGGTCCGCGCAGGCGATATCCTCGTCGGTAAGGTCACTCCCAAGGGAGAGACCGAGCTCACCGCTGAGGAGAGACTCCTCCGCGCAATCTTCGGCGAGAAGGCAAGAGAGGTTCGCGACACCTCGCTTAGACTGCCTCACGGCGAGTCGGGAATCGTCATCGACGTAAAGGTATTCTCACGCGAGAATCAGGACGAGCTCCCGCCCGGAGTAAACAAGGTCGTCCGCGTCTATATCGCTCAGAAGCGTAAGATCTCGGTCGGCGACAAGATGGCCGGCCGTCACGGAAACAAGGGCGTCGTTTCGAGAATCCTTCCGCCCGAGGATATGCCTTTCCTCGCAGACGGAACTCCGCTCGACATCGTGCTCAACCCGATGGGCGTGCCGTCCCGAATGAATATCGGTCAGGTGCTCGAGGTACACCTCGGCATCGCGGCAAAGAAGCTCGGCTGGAAGATCATGACCCCCGTGTTCGACGGCGCTAACGAGCAGGATATCGCCGAGTGTATGCTCAAGGCGGGAATGGACAGAAAGGTTCTCCCGAACGAGAACGTCAACGGCAAAAAGCTCTTTGAGGTCTACTACGACGAGAACGGCGAGCGTCAGCTCCGTCCGATCGTCGGCGAGGAGCGCAAGGATCTGGCTCATCTCGAGGAGCTCAGAAAGGCCGACACCCTCCGCGTTATCGACGGAAAGGCTATCCTCTACGACGGACGCACCGGAGAGGCTTTTGACAACCCCGTCACCGTCGGTATCATGTACTACCTCAAGCTGCATCACCTGGTCGACGACAAGATCCACGCCCGCTCGACCGGCCCCTACGGACTCGTCACTCAGCAGCCTCTCGGAGGCAAGGCTCAGTTCGGCGGTCAGCGCTTCGGCGAGATGGAGGTCTGGGCGCTCGAGGCTTACGGCGCGGCTTACACGCTTCAGGAGATCCTGACCGTCAAGTCGGACGACGTGACCGGACGCGTCAAGACCTACGAGGCTATCGTCAAGGGTCAGAATATCCCGACTCCGGGCGTTCCGGAGGCGTTCAAGGTGCTCGTCAAGGAGCTCCAGTCGCTCGCGCTCGACGTCAGGGTGCTCGACCGCGAGGGCAAGGAGATCGAGCTCTCGAGCCTCGGCGACGACGATGAGGATTTCATTCCCAACTACGTTTCGGACGAGGATATCGGCGAGACCGTGCCCGAGGACGACGAGCTCAGCAAGGGCTTCACCGAGGAGCATCCCGACGACGACGAGCTCTTTGCCGACGAGTTTGCCGACGACGACAATCTCGACGTCGACTTTGACGGCGGGGACGATTCCTACGACGACGACGATGAGTAAGATGGGGAGAAGGAAATTAGATGGAACACAACGTATTTGATTCGATAAAAATAGGTCTGGCGTCTCCCGAGATGATCCGAAGCTGGTCCTACGGCGAGGTCAAGAAGCCCGAGACCATCAACTACCGCACTCTCAAAGCCGAGCGCGACGGACTTTTCTGCGAGCGTATCTTCGGTCCGACCAAGGACTGGGAGTGTATGTGCGGAAAGTACAAGCGCGTCCGCCACAAGGGCAAGATCTGCGAAAAGTGCGGCGTCGAGGTCACTACCCGCAAGGTGCGCCGCGAGAGAATGGGTCACATCGAGCTCGCCGCTCCGGTTTCGCATATCTGGTATTTCAGAGCTATCCCGTCGAGAATGGGTCTGCTGCTCGACATCACTCCGAGACTCCTCGAAAAGGTGCTCTACTTTGCAAGCTATATAGTCGTCGATCCCAAGGCGACCGACCTTATGAAGATGCAGCTCCTCAACGAGCGCGAGTATCAGGACGCGGTCGAAAAGTGGGGACGCGACAGCTTTGAGGTCGGAATGGGCGCGGAGGCTGTCAAGAAGCTCCTGCAGGAGATCGACCTCGAGCAGCTCTCAAGAGAGCTCCACGAGGAGCTCGCCAAGGCTCAGGGACAGAAAAAGGTCAAGATCATCAAGCGTCTCGAGGTCGTCGAGGCGTTCAGAAAGTCGGGCAACAAGCCCGAGTGGATGATACTCGACGTGGTTCCGGTCATCCCGCCGGATATCCGCGCGATGGTACAGCTCGACGGCGGACGCTTCGCTTCGTCCGACCTGAACGACCTCTACCGCCGCGTTATCAACCGCAACAACCGCCTTAAAAAGCTCCTCGAGCTCAAGGCTCCCGATATAATCATCCGCAACGAGAAGCGTATGCTTCAGGAAGCCGTCGACGCTCTGATCGACAACGGCCGCCGCGGAAAGCCGGTCACCGGCCCCAACAACCGCCCGCTCAAGTCGCTCTCCGAGATGCTCCGAGGCAAGCAGGGACGCTTCCGTCAGAACCTGCTCGGAAAGCGCGTCGACTACTCCGGACGTTCGGTTATAGTCGTCGGACCCGATCTGAAAATCTATCAGTGCGGTCTGCCCAAGGAGATGGCGCTCGAGCTGTTCAAGCCCTTTGTCATGAAGCGCCTTGTCGAGACTCAGAAGGCTACCAACATCAAGGACGCAAAGAAGAAGGTCGAAAAGGTCGACGTCTCGGTCTGGGACGCTCTCGAGAACGTCATCAAGGAACATCCGGTGCTGCTCAACCGCGCGCCTACGCTCCACAGACTCTCGATTCAGGCGTTTGAGCCGATCCTCGTCGAGGGCCGCGCAATCAAGCTCCACCCGCTGGTCTGCACCGCGTTCAACGCCGACTTCGACGGCGACCAGATGCCGGTACACGTCCCGCTTTCCTCCGAGGCTCAGGCAGAGGCGAGATACCTCATGCTCTCGGCAAACAACCTGCTGAAGCCCGCCGACGGACGCTCGGTCACCACTCCCGGTCAGGACATGGTGCTCGGCTCCTACTATCTGACCATCGACCGCAAGGGCGAGATCGGCGAGGGTCACGTCTACCGCGACTTCAACGAGGTCACGATGGCGTATGAAAACCATCTGCTCGGTATGCACGCGGCGATCAAGGTGCGCGTTGAGCGCGAGATCGAGGGAAAGACCTACTCGGCTGTCATCGACGCTACCTACGGCAGACTGATATTCAACCGCCCGATACCGCAGGATCTCGGCTTTGTCGAGCGCCCGACCATCGAGGAGCTCTACGACGATCCCAATAATCCCGACGTTCCGAATCCCGAAAAGGTCAGACAGCTGCTCTCGCTCGAGATCGCTTTCCCGACCAAGAAGAAGGATCTCGGAAAGATAATAGATATGTGCATCAAGAAGCACGGCGCGTCCACGACCGCGCAGGTGCTCGACAGCATCAAGTCGATGGGCTTCAAGTACTCGACGCTCAGCTCGCTGTCTATCTCGATAGCCGACATGACGATTCCTCCGAAGAAGTACGACATCGTGCGCGACGCCGAGGGTCAGGTGCTCGATATCATGAAGCACTTCCGCCGCGGACGTCTCTCCGAGGACGAGCGCTACAACGCGGTTATCAAGATCTGGGATCAGGCTACCAAGGACGTCGTCGCCGCCATGCAGGACGAGTTCGACCGCTACAACCCGATCAAGATGATGAGCGACTCGGGAGCTCGAGGAAACATCACCCAGATGAGACAGGTCGCCGGAATGCGCGGACTGATGTTCGCCGCAAACGGCAAGACGATGGAAATGCCCATCAAGTCCAACTTCCGTGAGGGACTCAATATACTCGAATATTTCGTCGCGGCACGCGGAGCGCGTAAGTCGCTTTCGGATACCGCGCTTAAGACGGCTGACTCCGGATATCTGACCAGACGTCTGGTCGACGTCTCGCAGGACGTTATCGTCCGCGAGGAGGACTGCGGCACACGCCACGGTATCTGGGTCTCCAAGATCGTCGACGGCAACGAGACCATCGAGCCGCTGAAGGACAGACTCGTCGGACGCTTCGTCATCGGCGACGTCGTAGATCCTGCTACCGGAGAGGTCATCGTAGCCGACAACACCATGATCACCGACGAGCAGGCTGACGCTATCGTCAAGGCGGGCATCGAGAAGGTTCTAATCAGAACCATCCTCGAGTGCAAGGCTAAGCACGGCGTCTGCTCGCACTGCTACGGCATGGACCTCGCTTCGTCGAAGCCGGTCAACGTCGGCGAGGCGGTCGGTATCATCGCGGCTCAGTCGATAGGCGAGCCGGGTACTCAGCTCACCATGCGTACCTTCCACACCGGAGGCGTCGCGGGAGCCGATATCACTCAGGGTCTTCCGCGAGTCGAGGAGCTCTTTGAGGCTCGCAGACCCAAGAAGGCGGCTATCGTCGCCGAGACCGGCGGAGAGATCCGCATCACCGAGAACAAGCGTATCCACACCATCAGCATCGCCGCCGACGACGGAAGCGAGACCTCCTATCAGATCCCGTTCGGAGTCCGTATCATCGTCGAGGACGGTCAGCGCGTCGACGCCGGAAAGGCGCTCACCGAGGGCTCTATCTGCCCGACCGATATCCTGCGCATCAATGGACTCGACGCGGGTTACGACTATATCATCCGCGAGGTTCAGAAGGTCTACCGTCTCCAGTCGGTCGAGGTCAACGACAAGCACATCGAGGTTATTGCGCGTCAGATGACCCGCAAGACCCACATCGACGACGCCGGAGACACCGATCTGCTCGAGGGCTCGGTCATTGATCTGCTCGAGCTTGAGCACGAGAACGCCAAGATCCAGAAGCGCATCGACGCGGGCGAGGTCGAGCTCCGTCTGGCAGTCGGTTCGCCGGTGCTGCTCGGCATCACGAAGGCAGCGCTGCTCACCGACTCCTTCCTGTCGGCAGCGTCCTTCCAGGAGACCACAAAGGTTCTCACCGAAGCCGCTATCAAGGGCAAGGTCGATCATCTGCTCGGACTCAAGGAGAACGTCATCATCGGTAAGCTCATCCCCGCCGGAACCGGCATGGAGTGCTATCGCAACATCGAGGTCGACAAGGTCGACGAAAACGGCAATATTCAGGCTACCTCCGAGGCGGTCTGAGCATACAAAAGAGCGGCGGGCTTTGCCCGCCGCTCTTTTCTGCGGCTGAAATATCTATCAGAAGATCTCGCGCCGAATGTCCGAAGCGCTGACGTCGCGGGGCTCTACGCCCTGCTTTACGGCGAGCGCGGCTGCGGCTCCGGCAGCGGCTCCGATGCCGACGCAGATCGGCATCACGCGGTAGTTCGAGTGCGCGATGTGCGTTCCCGAGATGTTCCGTCCCGAGAGCAGCAGACTGTCTATCTTCTCAGGCACGAGACTGCGGTAGGGGATAGTGTAGCCCTTGGGCTGAGACCACTTGTGCTGGACGCCGGTGCTGTCGAGTCCCGCGCCGGTGAGATTGTGTACGTCGAAGTTGAAGTGCGCGCCCTGCACGACAAGATCGTCAAAGCGGCGGGCGGTCAGGATGTCCTCCTCGTTCAGCGTGTAGAGCCCCCTGAAGTGCCGCGTCTCGCGGACACCCATCAGCGACGCCGCGCTGATTATATAGCAGCTCTCAAAGCCCGGCACGAACTCACGCAGGTACCTGACGATCGCGGGCATCTGACTGCGGCAGACTATCTCCGCGCGGGTGAGATCCTCGGCCTTGGTGCCGTCGATGTCGGTGCAGTTGGTCATGTTGCAGGTCACGATCCCCGGCAGAGTCGACCTGTAGACGAGCAGATGCCCGGCGGGATAGGGAATATGCGCCTTTGCGAGCGCCTGAAGCTCGCCCTTTTCGGTCTGATAGGTCGACTCGAAGGAGCCGAGCAGCACCGCGCGGTCGAGATCCACTCCGGCGACCTTGAACATCAGCGTACAGGGCTGCATTCTGCCGTCCGACTCGCGTCCCTTGTAGTACTCGACTCCGGCGAAGGCGGCGACGTCTCCGTCTCCGGTGCCGTCGACGAAGACCTTGGCGCGGAAGACTCTGCGACCCGATTTGCTCTCGGTGATAACGCCGCGGACGCGGTTTTCGTCCATCTCTACGCCGCAGACAAAGGTGTAGAGCAGCAGCTCGACATGAGCCTGTGAGAGCATTTCGAGATAGACCGCCTTGAGGTTCTCGGGATCGATCTGCGGGACGATTCTGCCGTGACCCTCGCCCTCGTTCCTGTCAGCCATGCGCGCGAGTATCTCTCTGTAGAGCGGCGAGTCGACCGTTCCGGTCCAGTGGCTCATCATTCCGCTTGTCGAGATGCCGCCGACCGAGTTCGCCCACTCGAGAAGAAGCACCTTCATTCCCATCCTGCCCGCCGTGACGGCAGCCGACAGACCCGCCGGTCCCGATCCGGCGACTATCACGTCGTATTCTCCCGCGACCTCGAGCTCACGGGACGGCTCAATGTATTTTTCCATGATTAAAATCATCCTTTCGCAGCTATCAGCGGCTTTTGCCGTTTTGAACAAAAATATTATATAACTTCCGTGAGCCAAAGTCAATGCCTTGTCTGACCTGTCTTTTGTCAATTCTGATACGAAAAAAGTCAACTGAAAGTTGACAATTCTCTTGACTTTTCGCGCGAAATGTATTAAAATATAATAAAAGTTCAGCTCGGCGCAGAGCCGGACAGATATTCTGCATCGGAGTGAGGAGTTCGACATGGAAAACAACGATTTCGCAATAAAATTCGCGAAGCTCAGAAAGAGCAGCGGCATAACCCAGCAGACGCTCGGAAATTATCTCGGGGTCAGCAACCGCGCGGTCTCAAAGTGGGAGACCGGGCTCGCCATGCCGTCGACCGAGAATATCCGCAAGCTCGCAAAGATCTTCGACGTGCCGGTCGATCACTTCTTCTCGGGGCTCGCCGACGCCGAGCGGAGCGAGGAGCCGCCGTCCGGGATGAAATCGCTGACCGATCTCTACCGCATCGGGCGCGGCCCGTCAAGCTCCCACACGATGGGTCCCGAGCGCGCCTGCCGGATGTTCCGCGAAAAGCGTCCCGACGCCGACAGCTTCAGGGCGGTGCTCTACGGCTCGATAGCCAAGCTCTGCGGCGCGTACAGCATCGACCGGATCATCAGATCGGCGTTCGCTCCGCTCGGCTGCGAGGTGGAGACGAATATGACCGCCGTCGATATCCCGCATCCGAACACCTTTGATCTCATCGCCTGCAAAAACGGCGCGGAGCTCGAGCGGATCCGGGTCGTCAGCACCGGCGGCGGGCGTATCGAGTGCGATAAATACCCCACCTTCGACGAGCCGGACGTCTATCCCGTCTCCTCCTTTGAAAGGATAGCCGAGTGCTGCCGGGCGGAAAATCTGCGGCTCTGGCAGTACGTCGAGCGGATCGAGGGCAGAGCGGTCATGGACAGGCTTCTCGAAATCTGGCGCTGCATGAAGCAGAGCATCGCCGCCGGACTCGCCGACGAGGGCATACTTCCCGGCGGGCTGGGCGTTCAGAAAAAGGCGAAGCAGCTCTTTAACCGTCAGCACATCGACGAGAGCTCCGAGACCCGCGAGAACCGCATGGTCTGCGCCTACGCCTTCGCCGTCAGCGAGCAGAACGCCTGCGGAGGACGGGTGGTCACGGCTCCGACCTGCGGAGCGTCGGGAGTCGTTCCGGCGGTGCTCTACTATCAGCAGCAGCGGAAGGGCTACTCGGACGCGGAGATAGTCCGGGCTCTGGCGACGGGCGGGATAGTCGGAAATCTCGTCAAGACCAACGCCTCGATCTCGGGCAGCGAGTGCGGCTGTCAGGCTGAGATCGGAACCGCCTGCGCTATGGCGGCCGCGGCGCTCGGCGAGCTGTTCGAGCTCGATCTCGACAAGATCGAATACGCCGCCGAGATCGCTATCGAGCATCATCTCGGGCTGACCTGCGACCCGATCGGCGGGCTTGTTCAGATCCCCTGCATCGAGCGCAACGCCGTCGCCGCTATGAGGGCTATCAACGCCGTCAGCCTCGCCAGCTTCCTGTCCGACTCAAGGAAGATCTCGCTCGACAAGGTGATAAGGGTCATGAAGGAGACCGGGCTTGACATCTCAAAGCTCTACAAGGAGACCTCAGAGGGAGGGCTTGCAAAGCTCAAGGTCAAGTGAGACGGCGCGGGATTTGTGTATTTCGCCCAAAACGCCGCGGCGGAGACGCGATAAATATTTTTTCGATTTTTTTCAAAAACCCCTTGATATTTCGGCGATTTTGTGGTATCATATATAGAGAAATGCTCTCTATGCTATCTATCCGATCAGACCGTCGGTCTGACGCTTAATTTCTAAGGAGGTGAACATTTTGCCGAACATTAAATCCGCTAAGAAGCGCGTTCTCGTCAGCGCGAACAAGACTATGCAGAACAAGATGCTCAAGTCCGCGCTCAAGACTTCCATGAAGAAGTATGAGCAGGCTCTCGCATCCGGCGATAAGGCCGCAGCAGCAGAGACCTACAAGGCAGCAGTCAAGAAGATCGACCAGGCAGTCGCCAAGGGACTCCTTCACAAGAACAACGCTGCAAGAAAAAAGAGCAGCTTTACCGTTAAGCTCAACAAGCTGGGCGCGTAACAGCAGTTACTCTCATATGTAATATGGTGATGGAGTATATTCATCACCTTTTTACTTTACATCTGGAAGGCTCGTCCGGCAGAACGCCCAGAGCCGCCCTCCGGCGTCGTATACGAGCCGGAACAGGCTTCCCGCGCTCATATCCACCGCGGTCACGAGACGGTAGCCGCAGAGCTCCTCGTCGGGCAGCAGAGCCGCTTTTTTCGAGCCGAGCGCCCTTGCAGCCGAAAGTCCCCGCTCACGGAGCTCTCCTGCGCTCAGACCCGCTCCGATTCTTGCGCCCGGACGGATGTAGACAAGCCGGAGGATCCGCCCGTCCGCGCCCGAGAATTCGAGCCTGAGATTTGCCGCGGCAGCCGAAAAGCCGCTCTCCGACGGCAGTATCGGCGGCAGTCCGGCGACCTCTCCGAGCAGCAGTTCAGCCTCGCTCTCGGCCGTCTCGATGAGATAGCGCTCCGAAACTCCGGCGGGACGGGGCTTTGGAGGAATGTTCCCGGGCGCATTGGCGTCAAGCCCGAAATAGCCGCCGAGCTCCGAATCCACATCGCCGCCCGTCTCGGCGAGCAGCGCGAATTTGTCGGCGAGCTCCGACGCAAAATCTCCGCTGCCGTAGCGAAGGCTCCCGGCGCAGTCGGCAAGCGCTTCGCGCAGACTGTCCCGGCACTCGAGCCTGACCGAGGCGTTTGCGAACCTCAGAGCCGCCGACAGGCGGTCGTCCTCGCGCTCGGCGGCAGAGTAGCACCTGAGAGAGTCGGCGCACTCTATAAGCGTCTCAAGCCGTCTCTGCCCGCGCAGAGACTCGAGCTCGACGGCGCGTTTTCCGGCGAGCAAGCCCATGACTATCAGCGCCGCTGTCAGCGCTGCGGCAAGCGTGTAGGCTATCCTCGCGTCGCCGAGCGATTCTCTGGCGCTCATGAATCTCCGCATTTTCATCACCCCGATGCTATCATTCCCGAAGGCAACAAAAAAATTCCCGCGGACGGGAAAGGAAAATTTTCAAAATGAACGATATAAACATAGTCCTCGTCGAGCCGGAGATACCTCAGAACACCGGCAATATCGCGCGCACCTGCGCGGCGACCGGAGCGTCGCTGCACCTTGTGAAGCCGCTCGGCTTTGAGATCGACGACCGGAAGCTCAAGCGCGCCGGGCTCGACTACTGGGACAAGCTCGACATTACCTATTACGAGAACCTCGACGACTTTTTCGATAAAAATCCCGACGCGAATTTTTTCTGCTTCACGACCAAGGCAAAGCATATCTACACCGACGCCGATTATTCGGGCAGAGTATTCCTGATGTTCGGCAAGGAGACCCGAGGACTGCCCGAGGAGCTGCTCTTTGCCAATCCCGACCGCTGCGTCCGTATCCCGATGCGCGACACTCTGCGCTCGCTGAACCTGTCCAACTCGGTCGCCATCGCCGTATATGAGGCTTTTCGCCAGCGGGGCTTTGAGGGTCTGCGTCCCGACGGCGAGCTGACGAAATACCGCTGGGACTGAGTTTTCAGCCTGTCATATACTGCTTCAGTATCCCGATGAACTCGCTCTTGCTTTTGCAGCCCGTCGAATCGAGCATAGACTTCATCCGTCGCTTCAGCGCGTTGACCGACATATAGAGCCGCTCCGAGATCTCCTCGTAGGACATCCCGTCGAGCGAGAGCCGCAGAAGCTCGATATCGGTCGGATCGGCTCCGCCGAGCAGGAACTTGAGCTGCTGTGCAAAGAGCGCGCTGTCCTCCAGATACTCGTCGGGCTCGGGCTCGACCTTCCGCGCCGAGCCGCCCGCCGGTTCGTCCCCGGAAAAGCCGCAGTCAAGCCTCGCCGCGAGAGTCTGGCCGACCCTGCCGCTCTCGAGCAGACAGAGACAGCTCACCGCTGCCCGTCCGAGCTCGTAGTAGTCGGTGACGGCGCACCTGACCTGCCCGTCGAGATGGAAGCGACGGTCGGAGAAGGTTGCGAAGGCTATGCCGCTCGTGTCGGCTCCGGCGGCGAGCAGCTGCTTTCGGAGCATCAGGTAGACGATATCGTTGGTGCAGATGACCGAGTCGTACTTGCCGACGTAGCGCAGGAACTCGTCGAAAATGCGCAGTCCGATGCTGCTGTGATGATAGTAAACCGCGTCCTCCTCTCCGGTCAGCGAGACGAAGGCGCGCTTTTTTGCGAGGTCGTTCAGCGAGTCGGCGTTGCAGGAGACGAGCGCGGTTTTATTAAAGCCGTCGGCGCGGAGCCGGTCGACAAGCCCCCTGATCCCCTGAGCGTAGTCAAAGGTCACATAGCTTATCGAGCTGTCGTAGGCGGGAGTCAGAAGCAGCGGACGAAGCTCCGAGCCGTCAAGGATTCCGCATAGCCAGCGCTTTGACGACGAGAGCATTATGCAGCGGCTTTTTGCGGGTATCGACGCAAGCTCGGACGAGGAGTGCAGGATAACCTCTCCGCCGCGGGATTTAGCCTCGTCGGATATTCCGGCGGCGTAGCGCTCGCCCCAGTAGATCTT
>CACXED010000252.1 GCA_902766575.1 uncultured Ruminococcus sp.
AATGAAAAAACTCAGAATCGGTCTTGTCGGCGCGGGCAATATCGCTCACGCGCATCTCAACTGCTATAAGAAGAACCCGAACGTCGAGCTCGCCGCGATCTGCGATATCGACTTTGACAGGTGCAACCGTACCGCAGACGAGTACGGCATTGAAAAGCGCTTTGCGAGCGTTGAGGAAATGCTCGCCGGAGTCGAGCTCGACGCCGCTGACGTCTGCGTCTGGAACTGCTCTCACGCCTCCTGCTCAATCGCCGCGCTGAACGCCGGTCTCGACGTGCTCTGCGAGAAGCCGATGGCTATGACCTCCGCCGAGGCCGAGGCTATGCTCGAAGCTTCTAAGAAGAACGGCAGGCTGCTGATGCTCGGCTTTGTCACCCGCTTCTCGGACGAGGCGAGAATTGCCAAGGATTTCATCGACAAGGGCTATCTCGGCGATATTTACTACTCAAAGGCTTCATATATGCGCCGCAACGGAAATCCGGGCGGCTGGTTCTGCGACAGGGAGCGCTCGGGCGGCGGACCGCTCATCGACATCGGAGTGCATCCGCTCGACCTTACCCGCTATCTGATGGGCAATCCCGAGCCGGTATCGGTCTACGCAGTCACCTCCGATCTGCTCCACTCCGAGCGCGCCGCGCTCAAGACGAGCGTGGGCTGGCATCCCGAAAACGCCGATCCCAAGAAGGACAAATGCGACGTCGAGTCGAATGCGGTCGGTATTATCCGCTACGCAAACGGCGCGTCAACTCTCCTCGAAGCGTCCTACGCGCTCAACTGCGAGCCGAGAAGCGAACGCAGTCTCTACGGCACAAAGGGCGGTATCTGCCTTGACAGCATGAAGATATACTCCGAGATGAACGGCTTTATGACCGATGTGTCGCTTAAGGATCTCGACACCTACTGTGACAGAAAGGAAGCGTTCCAGTGCGAGATGGACCACTTCGTTGACTGCTGCATGAACGGCACAAAGTGCATCTCCCCCGCCGAGGACGGCGTTGTGATCATGAAGATACTCGAGGCTCTCTACGAGTCGGCGCGTACCGGAAAATCGGTCG
Organism: uncultured Ruminococcus sp.; assembly: GCA_902766575.1. Lineage (GTDB taxonomy): Bacteria > Bacillota > Clostridia > Oscillospirales > CAG-272 > Flemingiibacterium. The sequence goes on from CACXED010000252.1 coordinate 1,056, forward strand.
ATATTAAATAAAGGTAAAAAACACAAGGGCTCTCCGCCGTATGCGGAGAGCCTTTTCGCGTCCTGTCCCGCTCCGGACAGAAATGCCTGTCGAATATTTGTGTATTCTGACCATTGACAAAAACGCGAAGTTAGTGTAAACTAACTGTAGTCGATATTTTATTGAAGAAAGGGAGCTTTTGCGATACAAAAGCTATTTTGAATCTATGACTCTGCAAAGCATGGAGATAGGGCAGACCGCCGACGTCCAGAGCATCTCGCTCGCGCACGATACGTCAAGGCGTCTCGAAATGCTCGGGCTCACCGGCGGGACCGAGATAAAACTGCTCAACAAAAAGAAGAACGGCGCGGTGATCGTCAAGGTCAGAGGCACTCGCTTCGCATTTGGACGCGAGATCGCTCGGGGGATCGAGGTAGAAACAGAAAATGGAAAATAATGAGACGGAACGGCGAGAGCTCCGGGTCGCTTTCATCGGCAATCCGAACTGCGGCAAGACCACGCTTTTCAACGCCTACACCGGAGCAAACCTCAAGGTCGCCAACTGGCCGGGCGTAACGGTCGAGAAAAAGGAGGGCTCGTATAAGTTTCAGGGACAGGAATTTAAGCTCATCGATCTGCCCGGAATCTACTCGCTGACCTCCTACACAATGGAGGAGCGCGTTTCGCGTATGTGCATTTTGTCGGATGAGGTCGATGTGATCGTCGACGTAGCAGACGCTTCGGCACTCGAGCGGAACCTCTATCTGACCCTCCAGCTCATCGAGCTCGGCAAGCCGGTCGTAATGGCGCTCAACATGATGGACATCGTCGAGGAGCGCGGCATGGAGATCGACCTGCACCGTATGCAGGAGATGCTCGGAATCCCGGTCATTCCGGTCAGCGCGCGCAAAAAGACCGGACTCGAGCAGCTGATGCACGCCGTGCTCCATCACCGCGACGCCTCGGCGAGACACCGGATCGAGCATCACCACAAGGTCGGCGAGAACGCTCAACTACACGCCGAATACGCTCTCGTCTACAGCGACGGCATCGAGGAGGAGATCGCGAGACTTGAAAACGTGTTCGAGGATCGCTATCCCGATATGACTAACCGCCGCTGGCACGCGATAAAATATCTCGAAAACGACTCTGACGTAATGGGCGAGTTCCCGGTCGAGAGCTTTGACCCCGAGAGCTTTGAAAGCCGCATGATCAACGAAAAATACGACTTCATCGAGGAGGTCATCGCCGAGGTTCTCGTCAACCGCGACGAAAAGAGCGCCATGACCGACAGAATCGACCGGGTGCTGACTCACCGAATCTGGGGAGTTCCGGTGTTCCTCGGGATAATGGCGCTGGTGTTCGCGCTGACCTTTACGGTCGGAGACTGGCTCAAGGGCTATTTTGAAGCGGCGCTCGAGGTGTTCTCGGACGGAGTGTCGGGACTGCTTTCCGCGGTCGGCGCGGGAGAGCTTATCACCTCTCTGCTGGTGGACGGCATAATCGCCGGCGTCGGAGGAATACTCACGTTTCTGCCGAATATTGTGATTCTGTTCATCGCTCTGGCGGTACTCGAGGACAGCGGCTATATGTCCCGAGTCGCCTATGTAATGGACGGTCTGATGGGAAAGATAGGGCTTTCGGGACGCGCGTTCATACCGATGCTGCTCGGCTTTGGCTGCACGGTTCCGGCGGTGATGGCGTCGAGAGCGCTTGAGGATAAACGCGACCGGCTGAGAACAATGTTCGTGACGCCGTTCATGTCCTGCTCGGCGAGACTTCCGGTCTATGTGCTGCTGTCGCAGATGTTCTTTGGAAAATGGGCGGGGATAGCGGCGTTCTCGATGTATGTAATCGGACTTTTCATGGCGATTTTAGTGGCTCTCATCGTCTCAAAATGCTCAAAGAAGTACGAGGAGCACACGCTGCTCATCGAGCTGCCCGAGTACAAGACTCCGAACCCGCACACGATTTTCATCTACGTCTGGGATAAGGTCAAGGACTATCTGACAAAGGCGGGAACGACGATATTCCTCGCGTCGATAGTGCTCTGGTTCTTACTCAACTTCAATCAGCACGGGCTTGTCAGTGATATGGGCGAGAGCTTTGCGGCGGGAATCGCAAAATTCCTCGTTCCGGTGATGAAGCCGACCGGCCTTGGATACTGGCAGATAATCGTCGCGCTGATTTCGGGAATCGCGGCAAAGGAGGTCGTCGTCTCGAGTATGTCGGTCCTCTACGGCGTCGCGAACATCTCGAGCGCCGAGGGAATGGCTGCGCTTTCGGGCGCGCTCGGCAGCGTCGGCTTCACGGCGGTGAACGCCTACGCGATGATGATCTTCGTTTTGCTCTACATACCCTGCGTGGCTACGCTGGCGACGATAAAGCGCGAGAGCGGCTCGGTGAAGTTCATGCTTGGAACGATGGCGATGCAGCTTCTGACGGCTTGGATCATGTCGGCGCTGGTGTTCAATATCGCGTCGCTGATTTTCTGAAAACTATTGCAAATCTGGCTGAGGAGTGATATAATGATTCCAACGGTAATTCTTATCCTGCTTATAGCCGCCTGGGCGGCGTTTGTGATAATCCGCAAGGTGAGACGCGCAAGGCGCGGAATCTACTGCGACTGCTGCGACGGCAGCTGCGATTGCTGCCGACCGAAAAAAGAGAAAGAGGAATGAAAAATGGCACTTTTTAACGTATGCTTCCACTCCGAGGTCCTCGGTAAACAGGTGCAGATGAACGTGATCCTGCCTCAGCGCTCGAGAGGGCAGATCGGAATGAAATCCATCGAGGAAAAGGTCGACGCCTATCCGACGCTCTATCTGCTCCACGGCATGAGCGACGACTACACGATCTGGGAGCGCAGGACTTCCATCGAGCGTTACGCCTCCGAAAAGGGCATAGCGGTCGTTATGCCCGACGGCGATCTCTCTTGGTACACCGATATGAAGTACGGCGGACGATACTTCACCTTTATGTCCGACGAGCTTCCGGCGGTCTGCCGCGATTTCTTCCCGAAAATGTCGGATAAGCGCGAGGACACCTTTGTCGCCGGGCTCTCGATGGGCGGCTACGGAGCGTTCAAGCTGGCTCTGCGCTGTCCCGAGACCTTCTCATGCGGAGCGTCGCTGTCGGGAGCGCTCGACTTCGCGACCTTCTACGACCGCACAAAGCCCGGCTTTGCCGAGATGATCGCCGGAGACCTCGAGACCGAGTTCCGCGGCAGCGACAACGATCTGTTCGCCGTCGCCGAGCGGCTCCGTGAGAGCGGCAGACCTCTGCCGAAGCTCTGGCAGTGGTGCGGAACGGAGGATTTCCTCTACCGCGACAATCTGCGTATGCGCGACCATCTGCAAAAGCTCGGCTATGACCTCACCTATCTTGAGAGCGAGGGCAATCACAACTGGGCTTGCTGGGACAAGTGGATCCAGGAGATCCTCAACTGGCTGCCGATAAGATAAAAACAAGGCGCCCCGAAGGCTTTGAGCCTTCGGGGCGCTCAGCTCTATTTTCCGGAAGGCTTCAATCGGCATTTGAGCCTGTCCGACGCGAAGCCGACGGCGCAGCAGAGCCCGATCGTGACGATGAAGCCGAAGGCGAGCCTGATCGCCAGAGCTGCCGTCAGCGAGACGTCTCCGAGCCGCGCGGTCAGCGAATCCGCGACATACAGAGATAGCGGATGCCACAGGTATATCGAATATGAAGCCCGGTCGATCGGCGACAGCAGCTCCGGAAGCCGCGAATCCGAAAGCCTCACCGCAAGAGCGTAGAGAAACAGTATCGCCGTGAAGATATAGAAGCTGTGCGCCGTATCGAGCCACCAGACAGTTGCGCGTCCGGTCATGTGTATGTAATTCAGAAAGCCGTCGAGCAGCGCTCCGAGCGCAAAGAGCAGGGAAGCGGGCAGAAGACTCCGGGAAGCCTCGGCTCTGAAGCTCTCGTAATATCTCCCGGCGGCAAGCCCGGCGACCCACCAGAACAGATAGGTCGTGAACACCCGGTCGGCATAGGCGAAAACCCGGCTCTGATCGAAGATATACAGAAAATCCGCCAGATACTGACCGAAGATCAGCATCAGAAAATACGAGGCGACGAGAGCCGCGGCAACTCTGACTCCCGAGTCGAGACGCCTTGCAAGGGCTCTCCAGAGCGGCGCGGTCAGGTAGAACTGCATGATCGTCACTACGAAATAGAAATGCGCGCAGGTGTTTCCGATGAGAAGCTCCGAGATAAATCCTATCGGCGTGAATACCGCGTATCCCCTGGCGCAGAAATAGAGCGTGTAGACTATGACCGCGATAATGTAGGGTATCAGCACCCGCTTTACTCTGCCGAGCAGATATTTCGGGTAGGAAAAGGGCTTTTCAAGTCCGAGCGACAGCTTGAGTCCCGCCAGAAAGATGAATCCGGGAACCGCGCAGGAGCAGTATTTCCAGACCGTCAGCAAAATGGCGTACTCGGCTGACGTTCTGTCCGCCGACGAGACTGCCGTCGACGCGGCGTGTATGAAGATCACAAAGAAGCAGAGCGTCACGTTCATCAGCGACAGCTCGTTTTTCCGGGGTTTGGTATTCATCTGATTTCCTCCTGTCATCGTCTTTTATGATACCATACGCTCGGATATTTGTCAACTGCTTAGCAAAATTATGAAAAAACTTTAATTTTCTTGTAACATTAGCGTCAGCGATATTGACAATGGAGAGATTTTGCGTTAAAATATAATATATAGGGAAACGCTGATTTAAGGTTGTTATCGCGCGAAAAAGTCCATAAATCCAAGCCTTTTTCACGTGATAACTCCAATTATTCAGCTTATCCATAGAGGACGGTTTTCCGCTCTGCGCGGGAACTTCCTATCTCAATAATAAAAGAGGTAATTTCAATGCCTGCAGAGGTAAACAATACTGAAACTGAAAAGGGCGGTATTTCCGTCGAAATCGAACACATATTCCCGATCATCAAAAAGTGGCTCTACTCCGAGAAGGAGATCTTTCTCCGCGAGATCGTCTCCAACGCCTGCGACGCGGTCACAAAGCTCAAGCGGCTGATGTCGCTCGGCGAGGCTAAGGATATCGAGGATAACTTCAGGATCACCGTCACGCTCGACAAGGCGGCGCGCACGCTGACCGTCTCGGACAACGGCATCGGCATGACCGAGGACGAGGTCAGACGCTACATCTGCCAGATCGCGCTCTCCGGCGCGCTCGAGTTCATCCAGAAGTACGAGGGCAAGGACGATGACGCCGCCAAGGACGGCATAATCGGTCACTTCGGACTCGGCTTCTACTCGGCGTTCATGGTCAGCGACACGGTCGACGTCATCACCCGCTCCTACACGACCGAGGACGCGGTCAAGTGGGTCTGCTCCGAAGCCGGTAATTACGAAATCACGAAGAACTACTATCGCGCCGAGCGCGGTACCGACGTCGTCATGCACATCATGAAGGACGAGGACGAGTTCCTCGACGAGAACCGCATCCGCGGTATCCTTGAAAAGTACTGCTCGTTCATGCCTGTGGAGATCTACCTCGACGTCGTAAAGACCGAGGAGGAACAGAAAAAGGAGGACGAGGCCAAAAAGGACGAGTCCGCAGAGGACAAGACCGAGCCAAAGCCCATCAACGACATCCATCCCCTCTGGCAGAAGAACCCCTCCGACTGCACCGACGAGGAGTACGACGAGTTCTATCACAAGGTTTTCCACGACTACCGCGAGCCGCTTTTCCACATCCATCTCAACGCCGACTACCCGCTGAACTTCAAGGGAATCCTCTACTTCCCGAAGCTCGCGCACGAGTACGACAGCCTTGAGGGCGAGGTCAAGCTCTATTACAATCAGGTGTTCGTCGCCGACAATATCAAGGAGGTCATTCCCGAGTATCTGCTGATGCTCAAGGGCGTGCTCGACTGCCCCGAGCTTCCGCTGAATGTCTCGAGAAGCTATCTCCAGAACAGCGGCTATGTCGCAAAGATCTCGGCTCACATCGTCAAAAAGGTCGCCGACAAGATCAACTCGATGTTCAGGACCGACCGCGAGAGCTATGAGAAGCTCTGGAACGATCTCAAGACCTTTGTCGAGTACGGCTGTCTGCGCGACCGCAAGTTCTACGACCGTCTGAAGGACTCGATTCTCTATCAGGACACCGAGGGAAAGTTCGTTACGCTCAAGGAGTACCTCGAAGCCGCAAAGGAAAAGCACGAGAACACGATCTACTACACCGCCGACAAGACCTCTCAGGCGCAGTACATCGCAATGTTCGCCGCCGAGGGAATAGAGGTCGTCGTCCTCGACAAGCTCATCGACACGCAGTTCATCAACGTCATCGAGCAGGAGAACGACGGCGTGAAGTTCGTCCGCATCGACGCTGACGTCGCATCCGCGCTCAAAGCCGAGGGAACCGCTGAGAATAACGAAAAGCTCGCCGAGCTCTTTAAGAAGGTCAGCGGCAACAAGGAGCTCAAGGTGAACTTTGAGCTGCTCAAGAACGCCAAGATCCCGGCGGTGCTCAACATCTCCGAGCAGTCGCGCCGCATGGACGACATGATGAAGATGTACCGCGCCGCAGGAAACGACGTCGGAACGATGAGCTTCCCGACCGACGCGACTCTCGTCGTCAACGCTTCCAGCCCGCTTATCACCCGTCTCGCCGCCGAGGTCGAGACCGACGAGGGCAAGGCTGAAAGAATCGCAAAGCAGATCTACACGCTCGCGCTGCTCTCTCAGCGCCAGCTCACCGCCGACGAGCTCCAGAGCTTCCTTAGCGACAGCTTTGATATGCTCGAGCAGTACTGAGATCAAAAAATAATTTCAATGAGGTGATCATATGCCGTCCGTATATGGGCGCAAGCTGAAGCTGTCGATCTTTGGAGAATCTCACGGAGAGGCGATCGGAGCCGTCATCGACGGTTTTCCCGCCGGACTTCGCATCGACAACGATTTTATCGCCGCGCAAATGAAGCGCCGCGCTCCCGGCGGAGCGCTGTCCACCAAACGCAAGGAGGACGATCTGCCGCACATCATAAGCGGCGTATCGGACGGCTATACCAACGGCTTTCCGATCTGCGCGGTGATTGAAAATACCAATCAGCGCAGCGGAGATTACGGACGCCCGACTCTCCCGCGCCCGAATCACGCCGATTATCCCGCGCTCTTAAAGTACGGCGAGCACTGCGAGCTGCACGGCGGCGGTCACTTTTCGGGAAGGCTGACGGCGCCGCTGACCTTTGCCGGCGGGCTGTGTATGCTCTATCTGCGCGAGCGCGGAGTATCGGTTGCCGCGCATCTCAAGCAGATACTCAACGTCACCGACAGCGCTTTTCCCTTTGACGTCTCTCCGGCGCAGCTCGACGCTCAGCGCGAGCGCGATTTCCCGACTATCGACCCGATGACCGCCGAGGCGTTCAAGACGATCATCAACTCGGCAAAGGTCAAGGGCGATTCGGTGGGAGCGATCATCGAGTGCGCAGCCGCCGGACTTCCGGTAGCGCTCGGAGAGCATATGTTCGGAAGCGTTGAAGCGGAGATATCGCAGCTCGTGTTCGCGATTCCCGGCGCCAAGGGCGTTCAGTTCGGCGCGGGCTTTGATTTCTGCAAGATGTACGGCTCGGAGGCTAACGACGTTTACGAGTACCGGGACGGAAAGGTCGTCACAAAAACCGGGAACTGCGGCGGAATCGTCGGCGGTATGACGA
>CACXED010000253.1 GCA_902766575.1 uncultured Ruminococcus sp.
CAATCTTCCCTCTCCTTGGAAAAGTGAGCTCTATTATATCGACGATCATACCTTTGAGAGCGAATTTGGATTTGCTCCAGACCCGGTTCAGCGATCGGTTATCGACGCGATATCCGGCTCGGCTGACCCGGGAATCTGTATAATAGAAGCTCCGATGGGCTGCGGGAAAACCGAAGCTGCGCTCGCCGCAGCAGAGCTGATGGCGGCGAAAAAGGACTGCGGAGGAATCTTCTTCGGTCTTCCGACACAGGCTACCGCTAACGGAATCTTTCCGCGTCTCTTGAACTGGGCTGAGGCAGAGTCAGAGGATACGGTACATTCAATCCGACTTGCTCATGGAATGGCGGAGCTTAACGAAGACTACAGAGCGCTTTTTATCGGCGATTCAATCAACGACGACGAATCGGGAGCGGTCACTGTCCATCAGTGGTTCAGCGGACGCAAGCAGGCGCTGCTCGCCGACTTTGTCATAGGTACGGTTGACCAGCTTCTCATGGCGGCATTGAAACAGAAGCACGTAATGCTCAGACATCTCGGACTCGCCGGAAAAGTCGTGATAATCGACGAGTGTCACGCGTACGACGCTTACATGAACCGGTATCTCGAACGAGCGCTGACATGGCTCGGAGCTTATGGAGTCCCTGTTATACTGCTGTCGGCGACGCTTCCGATCAGCCGCCGCTCCGAGCTTATCGACGCTTATCTCGGATCAAAATCGCAGAAGTCTGCCGTATCCGCGGAGGATTGGCGGTCAAAAATGGGCTATCCGCTCATAACCTGGACTGACGGCGATACGGTCAGACAGCTGATTCCCGACGCCAGACCCCAAAACCACAGAGTGGATTTCAAAAAGCTGTCAGATAAAGATATCGCTTCATATCTCTCCGAGCGACTGTCAGACGGCGGGTGTGCGGGTGTGATAGCGAACACGGTCAGACGCTCGCAGGAGATCGCGCGGATGCTCAAAGAAAAGCTGCCCGACTGCGAGATAATACTTATACATTCGAGCTTCGCCGCTCCTGACAGAGCGTCGAAAGAAGATATAATACGCAAAAGGCTCGGCAAAGCCTCAAAGCCTTCGGAAAGAGACCGATTCATCGTCGTAGGAACTCAGGTGCTCGAGCAGTCGCTCGATATTGATTTCGACATTATGATAACCGATCTCTGCCCGATGGATCTGCTTTTACAGCGGGTCGGACGTCTCCACAGGCATGACAGGCTTCGACCGGAAAAGCTATCCGGAGCAGTCTGCGCTCTGCTCGGGGCTGACGGCGAGCTTGAGCCGGGCAGCCGGAAGGTTTACTCGGAGTGGCTGCTGCTGAGGACAAGAAAGCTGCTGCCGGATTTCGCGTTAATACCGGAAAGCATACCCGCGCTCGTTCAGGCGGCGTATTCCGAGCCGTCGGAGGAGGAAAACGATCTCTCGCTCGCTTCAGCGCTGCAGGCTCATCGTGACATGATCGCGATCAAGGAAAGCAGAGCGGGAAGTTTTCTTATCGCAAAGCCGGAGCGGAAGATAAGTAAATTCCGCACTATAGCCGGTCTTCTCGACGCCGACCTTGCGGACGATGAAAAGCAGGGAGAAGCCGCCGTCCGCGACATAAAGCCGAACATAACCGTCCTGCTGATGGTCAGACGGAGCGACGGCTTGATAGGATTTCTGCCCGGTCAGGACGATCAGCCGCTCTCACCCGGACATATGCCGTCAGACGAAGAAGCCCGCCGGGTTGCGGTTCAGAAAATAACTCTGCCGTATATATTCGCGCTCGGAAAGAACTATGATAAAACTGTCGGATCGCTCGAAAGCACGAATATTGCCGAGCTGTCCGAGTGGCAGAAATCAGGTTGGCTTCGCGGCGAGCTGATACTTCTGCTAAGCGAGGAGCTTCGCTGCGAGCTTTGCGGCTTTGAGCTTGAATACAGTCCGGACTGCGGACTGACATATAAAAAGATGGAGGGAGATAATAATGGCTGAAATTGACAGGCAGTTCAATCTGCTCGACGAGCCCTGGATACTTGTCAGGAGGAACGGCTGCGAAACCTCTGAGGTCTCGCTCACCGACGCTCTGATACACGCTCACGAGTACGACGCTCTGTCCGGCGAGCTGCCGACTCAGGACATAGCGATACTCCGGCTGCTGCTTGCCGTTCTGCACACTGTCTTTTCGCGGGTCGATGCGAACGGCGATGAGATAACTATCGATACTGACAACGCCGTCGAGGTCTGGAGCGAGCTCTGGGAAAACGGGCGTTTTCCCGAAAATCCGATACACGACTATCTTGAAAGATGGCATGAGCGCTTCTGGCTCTTTCACCCCGAGAGACCGTTCTTTCAGGTAAAATCAAAGAAAAAGGGAACCGAATATACATCGGCAAAACTAAACGGCGAACTGTCCGAGAGCGGAAACAAGATCAGACTTTTTCCAAAACGGGCAGGCAGAAGCAAGAACGAATTAACATTCCCCGAAGCTGCAAGATGGCTGCTTTATCTGAACGGTTATGACGATACGTCGTCAAAACCCAAGGAAAAGGGACTGCCGTCTCCCGGAGCCGGGTGGCTCGGGAAGCTGGGGCTGATCTGGGCTGCGGGTGCTAATCTTTTCGAGACCCTAATGTTAAATCTTGTACTTTTGAGAGATGCCGCTGAATCATGGGGAGAAAATCTTCCAATTTGGGAGCTTGAATCTGCACGGACAGGCGAACGGACTGAGATACCTCAGCCGGATAATCCCGCCGCGCTCTATACGCTCCAGTCGCGCAGAATATCGCTGATCCGTGATGGGAACCGGGTATTGGGCTACAGTCTGCTCGGCGGCGACTTTTTTGACAAGTCAGGCGCCTTTTGCGAACAGCAAACCATATGGAGACCGATATATGACAAAAAGAATATTACCGGTTATCAGCCGCAGAGACACGATTCGTCAAAACAGCTCTGGCGCGAATTTTCTGCTGTTGCGGAAAAGGGTGTTGAATGTCATCAGCCTGGGGTCGTGAGCTGGATAGCTTACCTCAGGGAGAGAGGAGCGCTGGAGGAGGAGTTTTTCTGTAGCTTTGAAATCGCATCGGTTCAGTATGGCGACAAGGATTTCTTTGTCAACGACATATTCTCCGATTCGCTGACCTTCAACATCGGTATTCTTACCGACGCCGGAATAGACTGCAGAATCCTTATCGAAAACGAAATCAGCCGCTGCGACAGACTCGCGGATATCATAGCGGATTTCGCAGGGGACCTGATGCGGGCCGCCGGTGGAGACCCAACCTCACTCCGCGCCTTTGCCAAGGAGCAGTATTATTACCGCATCGATAGAGAATTCAGAAAATGGATAACCTCGGTCAGCCCGTCGCAGACTCCCGTCGAGCGGGAGGACAGACGCGAGGAATGGCGTAAAATAAATCTCGATATCATTCGCGAGCTTGGACGGGAGCTCGCCGCGTCGCAGGGACCGGCAGCCTTTATCGGGAGGTCTATTGAGATAGATAAGGGCAAAACCAAGATGAAGCTGCATTACTCGGTTCCGGAGGCTCAGAACCTGTTTATTCGCAGAATCAATAATGTCGACAGACAATAAGGAGGGATAATTTTGTCAGTTAAAGCATCAGACGTCTGTGCGTTCACAAAAAGAAGGCTCGAATTTCTGATAAAGACCTCAAACGAAAGCGGCAGAAAGGCTGCGCTCGCAAATCTACGCCGCGGAATCGGACATAAGCCCGGTGAGCTCCCCGAGCTCTGGGGAGAATTTCTGTCACAAATGCCTGAGGAGATGTACGGCTTCTCGGGTCCGAGTCAGGCGGAGAACGCGGTCTATACCGCGCTGACGCTCTTTGCGCTGCATCAGCAGGGACACGAGCTGCCCGGCGATCCGATGTACCGCGAGGGTGTCAATCTCGGAACGGCAGCGGCAAGGCTCATTATCGGCGAGACCGACGCGGAAAGCGCCTTTGACCGTGTGCGTCGGAGATTCAATATGACGGCCACAGCCTCGGACACCGAAGAATTTACACAGCATCTGCGCGGACTCGTACAGCTAATGCGCGCAAAGGGCATACCGCTCGATTACGCCGGACTTGCGGGAGATATATTCCTTTATCAGAACGCAGAGCTTCGCCCCGAGATACGCCTGAGATGGGGACAGGAGCTTTATCGCGAATATGACAAACTCACACACAACAGAAAGGATGAAAACAATGAAAAGTCAGAATAACCTTTACATAGACCTTCACGTGCTTCAAACCGTTCCGCCGAGCTGCGTGAACCGGGACGACACCGGAAGCCCCAAAACCGCAATTTACGGAGGAGTTCCGAGAGCGCGCGTCTCAAGCCAGTCGTGGAAGCATGAAATCCGGCTGATGTTCAAGCAGATGTTCGCCGACAATCAGCTCGGATTCAGAACAAAACATATCGTCGGACTGGTGGCGGATGAGATAAACAAGCTCGCTCCTGAGCTTGACGCTGAGAAAAAAGCTTCAGAGGCGCTGACAAATGCCGGGCTGACTATCAAATCGACCGACAAGGGAACCGACGCGCTGTTCTTTATGAGCCGTGCTCAGGCATTCGCGCTCGCAAAGCTCGCCGCAGACGGTGAAACCGACAAAAAGAAGTACAAGGAAGCACTGAAGAA
>CACXED010000254.1 GCA_902766575.1 uncultured Ruminococcus sp.
AGACCGTCGGCAATAATTATCTGACAGCCGGTGGAAGCGACCGAGAAGCCGTTCTCGGCAGCGGCGTCGAGATGGTCGAGCGCGTTCTTCCTGCGTCCGACGTAGAGCGTATTGCAGTCGGTGAGGAAGGGCTTGCCGCCCTGCTCCTTTACGACGTCGGCGACCGCCTTCGCGAAGTTCGGGCGCAGGAACGCGAGGTTTCCCGGCTCGCCGAAGTGCATCTTTATGGCGACGAATTTGTCCTTCATGTCGATATCGCCGATGCCCGCCGCCTTGATGAGACGCTTGAGCTTCTGCGGAAGATTATCCCAGCCGCGCACTCTCATGTCGGTGAAGTAGACCTTAGATTTTCCCATAAATTACTATTCCTCTCTTTGTGATCTCTCAGAGTCCGAGCTTTCTGTAGGCGTCAAGATAGTGTCCGGCGATGAACTCCGCGCCCTTTGCAGTCGGATGAACGCCGTCGGCGGCAAATTCCGTGGGAGCAGTTCCGACGCTCGCAGCGGCGAAAAGTCCGTCCAGCGGGACGAAAACGTCTGCGTACTCGCGAGCGAGCTTGCGGGTGATCTGGATCTTCGGGTCGAGGTCGACGTGGAAAAATTTCTTGTCCGGCACGCTTAAGAGGAACTGCTCGAGGATGATGATCTTAGCGTTAGTCTCCTTTTTGATGCGCTCGAGGATTCCGCGATAGCACTCCTCAAAGTATTCGTGCGGCATCCAGTCGCGGTTAGCGGCGCGATGCCAGGTGTCGTTTATGCCGATAAGTATCGAGATGACGTCGGGCTGAATTTCGATCGCGTCGGTCGTCCAGCGGTCGCGAAGATTCTCGGCGCGGTTGCCGCTGATACCGAGGTCGATGAACTCGAAATCGGTCTCGGGGAACGCCTCGCGCAGCGCCTTTGCGGTGTAGAGCGGGTAGCCGTGTCCGAGGTCGTGGATGTTAGCGCGGTCGCGTCCCGCGTCGGTGATGCTGTCGCCCTGAAATAAGATTTTCATTTTAGTATTCCTCCGTTTTTGTCAGATATTAGTTTCGAGAATGAAATTTCCGTCGCTGTCGTTGAAAACGACAGTCACGCCCTCGTCGAAGATAAAGCCCGAGCCGGCAAAGTAATCGCCGCCGTCCTTACCGCCGTTATGCTTCGGAAGCGAGCCGGAAACTACCGTGCAGGGATGTCCGAGCCAGTCCTCCGCATCGCCCGGCAGACTTATCTTCAGCTGATGCAGATGTCCGGCGATGAATATCTCCGGCTCAAAGCGCTCGCGCAGCAGCTTCGACCAGTAGGCATAGGTGTCCCGCTCGATGTCGAACGGAGCTTGGTGTACCCAGGTAAAGGGATTGTGAGCGATGACCGCACGATGCTTCGCGTCCTTGAGCGACGGGTTGGCTGTAATCCTTTCGAGCCACTTTGTCTCGCGCTTTCTGAACGCCTTACAGCAGACCGTGTGACCGTATTCGTCGTGCGAATCGTCCTTGTCCTCGCCGCAGTCGAGCACTATGGCGCAGACGTCGCCGAGCTTAACCGTGAAATACGAGTTCCCGTTCTCGACCGGAGTGTGGTCGGCGATGTTCTCGGCGAAAATTCCGCGGGTATCGTGATTTCCACGGGAGAATATGACCGGCTTCGCGCCGCCTGTGAGCTTTGCGGCGATCTCGTAGATATTGTGAAAGTTCTCGATCCTGCCGCTGTGATCCGGCACGTCGCCGTTGAGGATGAGAAAGTCGATCTCCCCGTACTTTTTCTCAAACAGACGGCAGGCTTTGACCGGAGCGCCGACCATATTGTGCGCGTCGGCGATCTGATAGGCTATCGCCTTTCCGGACTTCACCGGGAAGAACCGGTAAAAACGCTCGACCTGCTCCTCGGTCTCGGAAAAATAGGGCTTGCGCTCGATTATTTTTCTTGCGCAGAGCGTATAGCCGCCCGCGCTGTCAAGCTCGCTTGCCGGGACAGTCATCCGGTGAGTCGTGACCGCCGAGCGAATAATGCCGTTTGAATCGTCAAAATATTCCTCGTCACCGACTCTGACCCACATCAGCGTCGGACAGCTCACCTCGACCATGATCTGATAGCTGTCTCCGACCGCGAATACCGCCGGAGCAGTCCTGATTATAGAATCCAAAATATCTCTCCTTTCGAAATGTCAGTTTGGATTTTTTTACTGTCTAAAAGATTATATCACAAACCCGGATGGAATTCAAGTGCTTTTCGATTTTTTATACGCGGCGGCGATAGTTTTTGCAGCCCGACGCAAAGTTGTAAACAATCTATGAATTTGAAAAATCCCCTTGACAAGGGGAAAAAACAGTGATAGAATATATCCGTAAAGGCTGTGACGAAGACGGTCGGAACAAAGCTCTCCAGAGAGTCGGTATCTGCTGCGAGCCGATGAGCTGAATTCTCAAAGACCCATCCCTTCCGAGCCCGGGGCTGAAACAACAGTAGGCTGCCGCGTAGCGCCGCGTAAAGGCGAAGGGCTTGTTCG
>CACXED010000255.1 GCA_902766575.1 uncultured Ruminococcus sp.
CGCCGAGGCTGTGAAGATTTTGGAGGGGATAGACGATATCGCCGTCCACCGCTTCACCGAGCGCGACGTCGTGCGCCACAGGCTCGTGCAGAAGATAATCCTCGCCTACGAGAACTACGACAAGCAGCGCTCCGGCGAGAAAACCACCGAAAAAACCAGATTCAGATTCAGTAAGGAAAACGAAAAATGAGAAACTACATCAACTTTTCAAACGAACAGGACAAAGAGCCGGTCACGCCCGAGCTTCGCTGCCTTGTAAAGATGGCGATCTACTCGGCGCTCGAATACGAGGACTTTTCGAAAAAGGCGGAGATCTCGGTCACTTTCACGGATAACGAGGGGATTCACGAGATAAATTCAGCTCAGCGCGGAGTCGACGCTCCGACTGACGTTCTCTCATTCCCGATGATGAGCGGCGAGGATTCGGACGCCGACACCGACTACTCGAACGGCGCGGTGATGCTCGGCGACATAGTGCTGAACCTCGAGCGCGCGAGGGCTCAGGCGGCTGAGTACGGTCACAGCTACACTCGCGAGGTCGCGTTCTTAACCGTTCACTCGGTGCTGCACCTGCTCGGCTACGACCACCTGACGAGCGAGGAGGACGACCGCGATATGCGCGCAAGACAGGACGCCGTCCTTGATATGATGGGCATCACGCGCTGAGAAAAATACGATAATATCAAAAGGATAAAGCTATGACAAAAACCGGATTCATCGCGATAGTCGGCCGCCCGAACGTCGGAAAATCGACGCTTCTGAACTCGCTGCTCGGCGAAAAGGTCGCTATCGTCTCAAAAAAGCCGCAGACCACCCGCAACCGCATCACCGGTATCCTCACCGAGGGCGAGGATCAGTTCGTCTTTATGGACACGCCGGGTATGCTCAGACCCAAGAACAAGCTCGGAGACTTCATGGTCAAGACGATCAGCTCGACCATCGGAGACGTGGACGCGGCGATCCTCGTCGTCGACGCCGCAAAGCCGGTCTCGGACATCGAGCGCGGCATCCTCGAGCGTCTCAAAAAGCAGAAGACCCCGGTCATCCTCGCGATCAACAAGACCGACTCGGTCAACGCTCAGAAGGTCGCCGAGTGCATCATCGCCTACTCGGAGCTTTTCGACTTCTCGGCGGTCATTCCCATGTCGGCGATAAAGAACGAGGGCGTGGATATCGTCGTCAAGGAGGCGTCAAAGCTCCTTCACGAGGGAGACTGGTTCTTCCCGCCGGATATGATCACCGATCAGCCCGAGCGCGCCATCGCCGCCGAGATCATCCGCGAAAAGCTCCTGCGGACGCTCAACGACGAGATCCCTCACGGCACCGCTGTCGTGATCGAGGCCTTTGACGAGACTCCGACGCTCATCAAGATCCGCGCCGAGATCTACTGCGAAAAGGAGTCCCACAAGGGGATCATCATCGGCAAGGGCGGAGCGGAGCTCAAAAAGGTCGGAACCTGGGCGCGCGAGGACATGGAGGCCTTCTTCGGAGTGCAGGTGCATCTCGATCTCTGGGTCAAGGTCAAGGAAAACTGGCGCGACAATGCTTCTCTGCTCAACAGCTTCGGCTTCAGGGACGAATAAATGCTCGTCACGGTAAGAGGGCTGGTAGTCGGAGAGGTCGTGGCGTCGGACAACGCGAAATACATCCACGTCCTGACCGCCGAGAGGGGCAAGCTCTCCGCGCTCGTCAGAGGAGCGGTCAGGCTCAGGGGTAGATTCACCTCATCTACGCAGGTCTTCTGCTACTCGGAGTTCGTTCTCTATGAAAGGAACGGAAAATACACGCTCGACGACGCCTCGCTTATAGAGAATTACTTCTCGCTCTGCCGCGACTATGACACGCTGACCCTCGCAAGCTATATCATCAGCGCCGCCGACTACCTCTCGGTGGACGAGCAGCCCGACGCGGAGCTGCTGCGGCTGACGCTGAACACGCTCTGGGCGCTGTCCCACCGGGAAAAGCTCGACCGGCGGCTGGTCAAGGGCGCATTTGAGATGAGAGCGGCAGGGCTTTCGGGGCTCGCGCCGGATCTCACCGCCTGCCGCGGCTGCGGGAAAAGAGAGCCTGACAGGGCTTATCTGAGCGTCATGGACGGCTGCATATACTGTCCCGACTGCATGGCTGAGCGCGAGCTCCGCTCCCGCGCCGAGAACGACATCCGAGTCGACGAGCTCAGAACCGCGCAGATTCTTCTTCCGCTCGAGCCGCCGGTGCTGATGGCGATGCGCTACTCGCTCTATTCGGAGATGGGAAAGCTCTATTCTTTCAGCCTTGACGGGAAGCTTGTTCCGGAGTTTGCCGCCGCCTGCGAGAAATATTTTGAAAATCAGCTCGATCATCACTTCCCGGTGCTCGATATGCTGAACCTCTCTCCGCCCGAAAAGGATTAAATTCATTCTTTCCCTTGAAAGTACAGCTCAGAAATGATATAATCGACATCAAAGCGGCAGTATTAAGACAACCACAGTGAAAGGCATGGTCATAACATTTGGAAAACTATGAAAGAGCGATAAAAACGCTCGAATTTGATAAAATACTCGCGATGCTCGCCGAGCGCGCTCCGACTGAGGGAGCAAAGGAAATGGCGCTCGCCCTGCGTCCGACAAACTCGCCCGACCGGATTCTCCGGCTCCAGCGCGAGACCACCGAGGCCAAGGAGATGCAGGCGATCAAGGGTATGCCCTCCTTCGGACTCATAAAGGATATCCGCGACTCGGCCGAGCGCGCCGGAAAGGGCGCGGTGCTGACGCCGAGAGAGCTGCTCGACGTCGCCAACGTGCTCCGCACCGCCCGGTCGCTGCTCGAGTATTCGAGAACCGACCGCCGGGAGGTAACGTCGATCGACGAGCGCTTTGAGCGGCTGATACCCAACAAGAAGTTAGAGGATCGCATCTACACCGCGATAGTCTCGGAGGACACGATCGCCGACGAGGCGAGCCCGGCGCTCGCCGACATCCGACGCAAAATGCGCGCGGCCAACAACAAAATCAAGGACACTCTCCAGAACTTCATCACCGGAAGCTCAAGCAAGTATCTTCAGGAAAACATCATCACGATGCGCAACGGGCGCTATGTCGTCCCGGTCAAGGTCGAGAACAAGAACGAGGTCAAGGGTCTCGTCCACGACACCTCCGCGTCGGGAGCTACGCTCTTTATCGAGCCGCTGTCAGTCGTCGAGGCTAACAACGAGCTTCGCGTCCTGCAGGTCAAGGAGACCGCCGAAATCGAGCGGATACTCGCCGAGTTCTCGGCCGACGTCGCCGCGGTCGAGTCGGGACTGAACCTCAACTACAACAATATCACCGAGCTCGCGTTCATCTTCGCGAAAAGCGAGCTCTCCTTCCGGCTCGACGGCGCACGCGCGAGGATAACCGGAGACCGGAAAATGAGCCTCATCAAGGCGCGTCACCCTCTGCTTGACCCGGCTAAGGTCGTGCCGATAACCGTCACGCTCGGCGGAGAAAACGCGACGCTCGTCATCACCGGCCCGAACACCGGAGGAAAGACGGTCACGATAAAGACCCTCGGACTTTTCGCGCTGATGGCTCAGTCGGGATTGCACATTCCGGCTTCCGAGACCTCGGAGCTCTGCATCTTTGACGATATCTTCGCCGACATCGGTGACGAGCAGTCGATCGAGCAGTCGCTTTCGACCTTCTCGTCGCACATGGTCAACATCGTCGGCATCACCGAAAAGGTCAACGCCCGCTCGCTCGTGCTGATAGACGAGCTCGGAGCGGGAACCGACCCGGTAGAGGGAGCGGCTCTCGCAGTAGCGGTGCTTGAAAAGATCCATTCGGTCGGAGCGCTCTGCGCCGCTACGACCCACTACGCCGAGCTGAAAGCCTTCGCGCTGGAGACCGACGGCTTTATGAACGCCTCCTGCGAGTTCGACGTAAATACGCTCAAGCCGACCTACCGGCTGATCATCGGCACGCCCGGAAAGTCGAACGCCTTTGCGATATCCTCAAAGCTCGGGCTCTCGGACGAGATCGTAAACCGAGCAAAGGAGCTGGTCAGCGCAGAGAACAAGCAGTTTGAGGACGTAATCGCGCGTCTCGAGGAGAGCCGCATCGAGATGGACAAAAACCGCGCCGAGGCTGAGCGTCTCCGCGCCGAGTTCGAGGAATACAAGCGCGTCAACGAGAAAAAGATCGCGGACGAGCTCTCACGCGCCGAGCAGGAGCTCGAAAAGGCGCGCGCCGAGGCTTCGTCGATAATCAAGAGCGCCAAGGTTTCGAGCGAGTTCGTCATGGAGCAGCTCGAAAAGGTCAAGCGCGAGCGCGACAGCGAGAACTTAGCGTCGGCTCTCGAGGAGGGCAGACGGAACATCCGGAAGCAGCTCCGCGACAGCGACGCCGCAGTCAACCCGGTTCACGAACGGGTCGCCGAGGACTATGTTCTCCCCCGCGCGCTGAAAAAGGGCGACGACGTGCTGATCGTCAACATCAACAAGAAGGGCGTGCTGCTCGACGATCCCGACCGGGACGGAAACGTCAACGTACAGGCGGGAATTATCAAGACCCGCACCAAGGTCTCGAACCTGATGCTCCTCGACGAGAACAAGGTCACCTTCACCGACGCTCAGCAGAAGCAGATGGCAGCTGAAAAGTACCGCGTGACCGTCTCGCGGGATTTCAGAAACGAGATCGATCTGCGCGGCATGAACGGCGACGACGCTTGGAGCGTTATTGATAAGTATTTCGACGAGGCTCACATCGCCGGAATACACACGCTGCGGCTCATACACGGCAAGGGTACCGGTATGCTCAGAAAGGCGATCTGGAATTACCTCAAAAAGGATCCGCGCGTCGTGTCCTACCGCTACGGTCAGTACGGCGAGGGCGATCTCGGCGTTACTATCGTCGAGGTCAAGTAACAGGAAAGCAGGACAAATTCGCCTTATAAGAGAGCTTTCGCGGTTCGAAAGACCGCGGAGCTCTCTTTTTTTGCTTTATGACAATTTATTTACTTTTTAATATGGAATTCCCGGCGCACATATGATATAATCTATTTTACAAATCTCATTGGAGCTAAGCTATGCGAACGCTGTATATAAAAGAAAACGACGCGGGACAGCGTCTCGATAAATTCCTGTCCAAGGCGGTCAAGGCTCTGCCGAAATCGCTGATGTACAAATCAATACGCACAAAAAAGATCAAGGTCAACCGTAAGCGCACCGAGATCGGCTATATACTGAATCCCGGCGACACGGTGGAGCTCTTTCTCGCGGAGGAATTTTTCGCCGACAACGCCGCCGAGCTCTCCTTTACCCGCCTGACTCCTCACCTCGACATTATCTACGAGGACGAGAATATCCTGCTGCTTGAAAAACAGCCCGGAATGATCGTCCACTCCGACGACGAGGAGGAGGTCAACACGCTGATCTCTCACGTCAAGGCTTATCTCTACCGCAAGGGCGAGTACAAGCCCGACGAGGAGCAGTCCTTCGCGCCCGCGCTCTGCAACCGGATCGACCGCAACACCGGAGGCATCGTCATCGCCGCCAAAAACGCTCAGGCGCTGCGGGTCATGAACGAAAAGATACGAAACGACGAGCTCTCAAAGTTCTATCTCGCAGCCGTCCACGGAAGGCTTCCTAAAAAAGCCGACACGCTTCACGGCTATCTCAGGAAGAACTCGGACGAGAACATCGTCGACATCGTCCCGTCTCCCCGACCCGGCTATAAGGAGATAATCACGAAATACCGCGTCGTCGACGAGAAAAACGACCTCTCGCTCGTCGAGGTAGAGCTCGTCACCGGAAGAACGCATCAGATACGCGCGCACTTTGCGTCGATCGGACATCCGCTGCTCGGAGACGGCAAATACGGCGTCAACCGTGACGACAAAAAGCTCGGCTACAAGTTTCAGGCGCTCTATGCCTACCGGCTCGTGTTCCGCTTCGATAAGAGCGAAAAAACGCCGCTCGACTATCTCGACGGCAGGAGCTTTGAGGCGGACAAATCAAAAATCTGGTTTCTTAAGGAATTCGATATAAAATGAATGTGATATTTTTAGCCAGCGACGGCTGGAATCCGGCTGTCGGAAACGACGCCTCGGGCATCCTCATAAACGGCAGATATCTCGTCGACACCGGATATTTCTTAGCCGATAACCTCAAGCGCGCCGGATTTGAGCCGCAGAATATCGAGCATCTCTTTTTCACGCATCTGCATCACGACCACTATATGGCGTTGCCTCAGCTGCTTTACTGGTATCTCCAGACCGGAAAGGAGCTCTCCCGGCTGCACATCTACGGCCCGAGAAAGGACGTCCGGCGGGTAGTGGATCTGTCGATCGCCTTTCTTCAGGCGGGAGCGGACAAGCCCTTTTACAATAACTGCTCCTATCCGTCGGTACACGAGCTTGAGCCGGGCGACATGATCGAGCTTCCCGACGTTGAGATAGACACCGGCTCGTCGCTCCATCCGGTCGACTGCATCTGCTACCGCTTTGAGGAGCGCAAAACTCACAAAGTCCTCGGCATCACCGGCGACACCTTCTACCGCGAGAATATCCCGCAGACCCTGCACGACTGCGATATCCTCGTCCACGAGACCGCGCTCGCCGACAGCCGCTCGGATATCAACGATCCGCCGGTCTGCCTGCACTCGAGCATCGACATCTCGCTTCTGACCGCACGCGAGTCGAGGGCAAAGCGGCTGTTCGTGATCCATTTTGCGAAATCGAAGGCGCAGAGCGTCCTCTCGTCCGCCGCGGAGCTCTCGGGCATAGAGGTCGTATACCCCGAGCTTTTCGTCCCATATGAGGTCTGAGCTTACAATCGCATATATTATTTACAAATTCAGACAGCACAGTTCATTTTCATATGGTATAATTTCTGCGCAAAGATAAATGGAGATGAATCCTATGAAAAAAACCAAGGATCTGCTTCACAGGCTGTCATCCGCGCCGGCAGGAGCGGCGCTCGCGCCGCTTGCGGTCATAGCGGTGCTGATAGATCTCGCGCTCGAGATACTCGGACGCAGATCGCTCACGGGAGCGTTCGGCTACCTTGCCGAGCACCCGGTGATGTTTTTATACAATTCGCTGATCATACTTTTCACACTGTCGCTCTGTCTGCTCGCGAAAAAGCGGCTGACGCTGCTTTTGTTCGTCTCGGCGGTCTGGATCGGGCTCGGAGCCGCGAACTGCATACTGCTGGGATACCGTTCCTCGCCGCTCTCGGCGATAGACTTCACGATAGTCAAAAGCGCGATCGGACTTTTCACGCTCTACCTCTCTCCGGTGCAGATAGCGCTGATAATCCTGCTCGCCGCGGCGTTTATCGCGCTGATGATCCTTTTGTATGTCAAATGTCCGAAATGCCGGGTGAGCTATAAAAAATCGCTTGCCTGCATAGCCGCGCTCGGAATTTCGCTTTTCGCCGCGAATATGCTCGCGACCGAGATCAACGCGGTCGGCTATGAGTCGGGAGAGCTCGCCGACGCCTACGACAGCTACGGCTTTGCCTACTGCTTCACCCGGAGCCTCGTCTCGCAGGGCATCGAGCGTCCCGAGGGCTACAGCGACGACGCCGTCGACGAGCTGAGAAGCGCCCTCTCCGAGCCGCCGGAGGACATTGAAGCTCCTCTGCCCGACGCGGATTCCTCTGTCAGACCGAACATAATCTTCGTACAGCTCGAATCCTTTTTCGACGTCCGGAGAGTGAACTGGCTCGAGACCTCTGATGAGGTAACGCCGAATTTCGATTCTCTTATGGAGAGCGGCGTCTCGGGCTATCTGAGAATGGAAAATGCGGGCGGAGGCACGGCGAACTCTGAGTTCGAGGTGCTGACCGGAATGGATCTCGATCACTTCGGCTTCGGCGAGTACCCATATACGACAATCCTCAGCAGCCGCGCCTGCGAGAGCATCGCCGCCGATCTGCACGCAAAGGGCTATGGGACTCACGCGCTGCACAACCACACCGCGACCTTTTACAACCGGCATATCGTCTACTCAAATCTCGGCTTTGACAGCTTCACGCCCGCGGAGCTGATGAATGGGCTCACCTACAATCCGCTGGGCTGGGAGCGGGACGAGGTGCTGACAGACGAGATC
>CACXED010000256.1 GCA_902766575.1 uncultured Ruminococcus sp.
AAGCTGCGCGGCGAGGGCAGGAAGGTTGGATTGCTCCGGCTCCGCTATATCCGACCGTTCCCGAATGAGGAGATAGCCGATGCGGTGAAAAACGCAAAGGCTGTCGCCGTTCTGGAAAAGGACGTCTCCTTCGGCAACGAGGGAACTATTTACACCAACGTCAGCTCGGCGCTGCACAAGGCGAATTTAAGCGTTCCTTCCTCAAATTATATCGGAGGTCTCGGAGGCAAGAATATTTCCGCCGATGAGATCGAGACAATTTATGATGAGCTGACAAAAGAGCGGACCGAAGTAAAATTTCTCGGGATCGGAGGCGACGGCAGATGAGCATAAACGCGAAAACGCTGAATGAGGACGAATTTTTCTATGGTCACAAGGCGTGCGCGGGCTGCGGCGGAAGTCTCGCCGTGAGAATCGCGCTGAAGGTCCTCGGAGAACGCGCGATCGCCGTTCTACCTGCCGGGTGTATGTCGGCGGTGGGCTTCAATTTTCCGCAGCTTTGCTTCGGTAACAACGCCATCATCTCAACCTTTGCCGGAACCGCCTCGATGCTGACCGGCGTTGAGGCCGGACTTCGCGCGCAGGGGATAACAGATTTCCAGGCGGTCGGCTTTGCGGGCGACGGCGGTACGGCGGATATCGGTATACAGGCGCTGTCCGGCGCGATCGACCGCAACGACGATATACTGTATATCTGCTACGACAACGAGGCATACATGAACACGGGCATTCAGAAAAGCTCGCTGACGCCCTTCGGCGCGAAAACCACTACGACGCCGGCGGGAAAGAATATCCGCGGAAATCTTCGACCGAAGAAGAATATGTTCGAGATTGTAGCCGCCCATGGTATTCCCTATGCCGCGACCGCAAGCGTCGGATATCTGAATGACTTCATGCGCAAGGTTGAAAAGGCGTCGAAAATCAGGGGCACAAAATATATCCACATCATCGCGCCCTGCCCTACCGGCTGGGGAATTGCCACCGATGAAACAGTGGATATCGCCAAAGAGGTGGTTGACTGCGGGCTGTGGTATCTGGCAGAATACGAAAACGGCGAATTTACACTGAATCACCGGCCGAAGGAGTTTACCGATGTGGCTGAATATCTCAAAAAGCAGGGCAGATTCAAACATCTGACCGAGGATGATATAGAAACGATCAAACGCTCCCGTGATGCAAAATGGGATGCGATCCTAAGGAAACGCTGATTTAAGGTTGTTTTCACGCGAAAAAGCCCATATATCCAAGACTTTTTCGCGTGAAAACTCCAATTATTCAGCTTATCCTTAAAACTTCAAAATCAATTAGGAGGATTTTATCATGAGCAGAGATGTAAACAACAAGTACTGGGACGAGGAGCTGGAAACGCTCCCGCGTGAGGAGCTGGAAAAGCGTCAGCTCGCGGATCTGAAGGAGATCGTACAGTTCGCGTACGATCATGCGCCGTATTACAAGAGGTCTTTTGACGCGGCGGGAGTTAAGCCGTCGGATATCAAAACCTTAAAGGATATACAGAAGTTCCCGTTTATTGATAAGAAAACCCAGAGAGACACTCAGGGCATAGGCTCTTTCCTCGGCGAACTGGCTGCCGTACCCGAGGAGGACGTTGTGTTTGTTTCAACCTCATCAGGTTCCACCGGCGAGCTCGGCGGCTCGATCGAGGCGACAAGAAAGGCTATCGAGGATCTGTGGGGAGCGGAAGTATATGACTTCTATGGGCTGTCGGATATTTTCGGAGCCTGCGCCGCAATGTGCGAAGCCAAGGACGGCTTACATATCGCCGAAAATCACATCCTTGTCGAAACGGTGGACATTCACACCGGAGAGGTGCTCGAACCCGGCCAGGTCGGCGAGCTGGTATTCACAACGCTTCGCAAGCACGCAAGACCTCTTATCCGTTTCCGTACCGGCGATATAGGCTGGATAGACAACACTCCCTGCTCCTGCGGCAGAACGCACGGCAGAATCCATATCAGCGGACGTAAGGACGATATGTTCATCGTATCTGCCGTTAATGTTTTCCCGAGCGATATAGAGGCGGTCATCCGCGAGCTTTCCGGAATCACCGGAGAATATCTGATCCGTGTGTTTGAGCGCGATTTCACCTGCAAATATTCCGTTGAGATCGAGAAAAATGCCGACAATCCCGCAGCCGATGAGGCGGTCGCAGCCGAGGTTTCGGCGGCGCTCAAAGCGCGTATCGGCGTTAAGCCCTATAGTGTCGTCGTTCATCCCGACGGCGGTCTCAACACACGCTCCGAGCACAAGGCCAAGAGAATTATCGACGAGCGCAAGCTGGACTACAGCATATAACAGGAGGTCATGAATATGCCGGAGCTTTCCAGGCGAACCGAAACCTTTACAGACTCGGTGATCCGCCGGATGACGAGGGTTTCTCTTAAATACGGCGCGGTCAATCTTTCACAGGGATTCCCGGATTTTGAGCCGCCAAAGGAGATCCTCGACCGTCTTGCCGAGGTCACAAGGGAGGATTTTCATCAGTATTCCATCACATGGGGCGCTCAGAATTTCAGAGAGGCGCTTGCAAAAAAGCAGTCCCGGCTGATGGGACGAAAAATAGACCCGAACGGAGAAATTGTCGTTACCTGCGGCAGCACCGAGGCGATGATGGCGGCAATGATGACGACGGTAAATCCCGGGGATAAGGTGATAGTGTTTTCACCGTTTTATGAAAATTACGGTGCGGACGCGATACTCTCGGGCGCGGAGCCGATCTATGTGCCGCTTTATCCGCCAGAGTTCAGCTTCAATCCCGACGAACTGGAAGCGGCGTTCAGGCAGCGCCCAAAGGCTCTGATCCTATGCAATCCCTCGAACCCCTGCGGAAAGGTGTTCACATACGACGAGCTGAAGCTGATCGCCGGGCTTGCGGAAAAGTATGATACCTTCGTCATTACCGACGAGGTGTACGAGCATATTGTGTATGAGCCGAATAAGCATATCTATTTTGCCTCTCTGCCGGGTATGTGGGAGAGGACGATCTCGTGTTCTTCGCTTTCAAAGACCTATTCCATAACCGGTTGGCGGCTCGGTTATATTATCGCTCCGCCGCACATAATAGACGCCGCAAAAAAGGTACACGATTTTCTGACTGTCGGCGCCGCAGCTCCATTGCAGGAGGCTGCGGTCACCGGGCTGAGCTTTGAAAGCGGCTACTACGCACAGCTTCAGGAAAAATATACGGCAAAGCGGAATCTGTTTCTGAAAGGTCTGGATGATCTGAAAATCACCCACACCGTTCCGCAGGGAGCCTATTATGTCCTGCTTGATATTTCCGAATTCGGATTTGATTCCGATCTGGAATTCTGTGAAACGCTCGCCCGCGACGTCGGAGTGGGCGCCGTCCCCGGATCGAGCTTTTTCAGAGAGCCGGTAAACCATCTGATACGTCTGCATTTTGCCAAGAAAGACGAAACTCTGAATGAAGCGCTGAACCGACTGGAATCCATTCGAAAGAAAATTCCCGTCAGAAAAGCACTCATATGATATTTCCGGGTTCTGAAAAGCATCAAGGGCAGAATTGTCCCTGACGCTATAACAAACCAGAGCATGAAGCAACTTAACGCCCCTGCTCTGGTTTTCGGTTATATTCTCGTCACTGTCGAGGAGCTTTTGCATATCATTTTGATTTATCAATCGGCGGCATTTTTATTATATTTACAAATGTCATATTGACATATCGGGGAATATATGGTATAATATACTCACAAAAACTAATCGTATATAGGTTGGTCACAAAATGAAAACAAAAATCATTTTCCTGTTACTCGCCCTGCTTTTGTCCCTGTTCTCTGTTTCCTGCAAAGAAGATGCTGCGCCGGAATACTCGTACACAATGGAGCTCATTGACATAGACAGCGAATCTGTTACATACAGTTCGGACTCCTGCCAATGCTTCTCCTCATATGAAGGCGATATGGTGCTTGCTCTGGATATACATGAGCTGCTCGACGACGGGAAAGCTCGCCGCTATTTCGCCATGCAGCGCTATGACTGCGAATCGGATGAGATAATAACCATAGCTCCGGTCTCGTATTTCGGAGATGATTTCAGAACGGATATTCTTAACATAACCGGCACGCCTGACGGCGGGTACTTTGTTCAGGCTCGTAACGTCCGTTTTCTTCCTGACGAAGAAAGGCATTATGGCTTCACTAAATACGATTCAGACGGAAGCCCTGTCTTTTTTGTTAAGGCCGACGAATATCCGACCTTCAGAAAAGCCGATGTTGACGGCGCGGCAGACATCTCCGACCGTACCATCGGAGCCTCGATTGCCGACGCGGACGGGAATATCTATCTTTACTGCCCCAAGAAAACCGACTACAGGCTCAGCGTGAAAGACCCGGTAACGAGCGTCATTTCGAACGCGTTATATTACGACGCCAGCATCACAGTCATCTCACCGGACGGAGAGTTTATCTGCGCTCTCTATGCCGAGGACGGAAATGTGCCGGGACGCTTCGATTTCTTCCGTGACGAAAGCGGGAAGATCAGGCTCCTCAGCTACGACGATTATCTCTCGCCAAAGGTATACGGCATAGATCTTGCGAACGCGAAGCTGACCGACCCGGAGCCGGTCGATTTCCAATGCGACGGCGACCGCTATTATGACCCCGCCGGAAACCGCTTCTACTCAAGCGCCCTCGGATTTTTCAGCGTGACCTTTGATGAGAACGGCAAGCAGGTCGACACTATGCTCTTTGACTGGGCGTCGATCGGCGTCAGCCGCGATATTATCGCCGCTCTGGTCGTCAGAAACGATTCTTTCATCACGGCAAAGCTCGTCGATGGGAGCGAGAACCCCGAATATTGCGTAATACGCAGGGTTAAGACCGGCGAGCTGCCCGAGCGCACAGAGATACGTATCGCCGTCGACGGCGCAAAATCTTCCGACAACATTATTAAGGCGCTCGGAAGATACAACCGCGCAAGCGAGAGCTTCCAGGCCGAGATCGTCTCGTATTCCACAACCGAGGGCGGACTCTCAGCCTCTCAGAAGCTGGCGCGTGATATCTCCGCCGGCAAAGCTCCGGACGTCATCGTTTTCAACGGCGATCTCTCCTATGAGCTGTTGAAGAAAGAGCTGAAATTCGCCGATCTTTCAAAATTCATTGACAGCGACGGGGAGTTCGGGCGTGATGTACTGCTCCCCTGCCTCTACACGGCTTATCAGGAAGAATCGGGCGAGATTCCCTACATTTCGACCTACTATCTGAACTCAACGATTTCGATCGACGAGAGCATCACCGGCGAGCTTGACGGCTGGACAGTCGGCGATATGCTGAAGATAAACGAATCGCTCGCCGACGACGAGTATTTCATGGCGAGAAAATTCGACGACCGCGTGACTGCCGCTAATGATATGCTTGGTGAACTGATAAACGGTATGATGGGCGAGTTCATCGACTACGACAAAAATACGTGCGATTTCACAGGCCTTGCCGAGCTGCTCGAAATATGCAGGACCGCTAAGCTATTCAACACGAAGGACGTCGATTGTACCGATCAGCAGAACGCAAAGGTTGCTGTCGAATACGATTACTTTACAAACATAAGGGACCTGTACAGAAAGCTCGCGCTCGGTATTCAGAATCGCACCGACGTCGGTTTTCCCGGAACAAAGGAGGCCAAGAGCGGCTCGCTTTTCCGCTCGACAACCGGATTTTCGATAATGAAAACGTGCAAATACCCGGAGGAATGCTGGAAGCTGATAAAGGAAGCCTATCGTGGAATCGAGGACGAGTGGAACAGTATTGAAGGCAAAAGCTATTTCGCTTTTCCGAACCTGCTTCCGATGACCGTGAACGATATCGAGATACTGAACAGCTATGAGGGCGGCGTGATCTTCTCAGTCTCCCAAAACGGAGGCGTCGGGGTTCGCCGAATGCCGCTCGATTTTCCGATTTACCCGGGAGAGGTCGGAATTGAGCTTACGGCAGAGCGGAATCAGTACCTGTTTGGTTCGATCAATAACTACTCCCGCGTCGCCGTCAAAGACCCGATCGCAAAGGCGATCATCCTCGAAGAAGCCTCATATTACTTTGCGGGCGTGAAGTCGCTCGACGAGACGGTGAGGATCATAACCGACCGGATCGAAACTAAAATCAGCGAAGCGGGGGACTAACGCGGGCATAGTTAGCCGCTCCCAAAGTCAAGGATCCTCTCTGCGCCGACGTTAGTTTATCTCTCATCAAACACTTGACATTTCACTTGTTCCTACACCCCTGTCATCCTTCAATACGCCGTTAAGAAGCTCGCTCATATCAAGCGTCCGGCCATAGATAACGACCGTGCTGTCCTCTTACCTATAAAGACAACCTTTTCCTCGGAATCTGCCAACCGCATATTAAATTTATACGAAATTCCAAAACGGCATGGATCGTCAGCGATCCATGCCGTTAAGTCGGTTATTCCACCCTGATCCGCTCCATCACAGCGGCAGATTTCGTCAGCCGGAACGCAGCCATTCCCGAAAGAACCGACACTGCAATACAAACCGCCAGCATAATCACGCCGGACAGCCAGTGCAGTGAAACGAGCGCATCCATGGCAGTGTTGATTATGATCGCGATTAACGGATAACCAACGCAGACTGTGATCAGCACCGCAGCGCTGCCGCTGTACAGGCTTTCGGTCAGGAGCATCCGCAGCAGCTGTCTGTCGGACTGATGACATCGCTGCGGATGATCTGATAATTTCCCGCTTCACAATTGCCCAGCTTCACCGATTCACCATCCTGAAAATAGAATAAATCACAGGGCTTTCCTTCGCTGTCCGGTTCTCATCAGACCTGTTTTCCCATTGCATCGACCCATACCTTATCCTCAGGGTTGATGCAGATAAGTAATCTTCCGAGATCGGTATCAAAAAACAGCTGTCCGTATGTCGGATAATAACTGAGTCGCTCCGCCGTCGTGCATACAGACTTATGACAATTGTTGCGCGTGACGATTCCGCGTCCCGAGCCATCGTTTTCCCAAATTTTGAAATCCGTAGCGTTCGTGTGACACCAGGCAGGCTGCGCTGTAAAGCCGATATTTCCCTTCCATAGTCCAGGTCTCAGCTCGCGCATTACGTCTCCAAGCTTCCCTCCCGGAGTCTTATCCGCAAGACGCTCGATATTGAAGCTGATCATAGTTATCTCCTGCTCTCCGGGAAGCTCACCGTTCGCATCATGATCGCCACAGAACCCGAATAACGGGAGATTGATATTGCGCTCATCCAGGCAGTTTATCATGGTTATCGGGTGGTTACTGCCACATCTTGTGTCATAGTTACCGAAAGTAAAGCCATAATTTCCGATAGCAGCACCGCAGTTGACACATACAACGTGCTCTCCTCCGACCTGAATACCTTCGTCGAATCCCCATGTCTGCACATTTGTGTAGTTGCTGTAATCATAGTTGCTGCCATCAGTCATTGTAAGCCCGATACAGCCTTTTGCCGGAACAGTAGGCGGCGTTGCGAGTCCCATGTCACTGTCAGGCGCTATCAGCCCTCCATATGAGACAAGAGAAAGATTTTTTACCTCAACACGGTCTGTACGCCTGAGATCAACGCATCTTATCTCGTGCTGATTATCGTTCAGTACTACCGCGATATTTTCAAGTCTCAGCGATGACCCGTTCTGTATCCCGGCAGGAGTCCATCTTCCGCGAATCACATCGACTGATCTGTCGCCTATGCTCTCAAGTGCTTCCGCTGTCACCAAAATCATAAAAAGCGTCTATACGGTAGATACCGTTCAGAAGAAGGAGATTCTTATTCTGCTCAACGCAGGCTTCGATCGCGTTACCGATCGTAATCTCGTTGTTTTTTTCTCCGCAGACAAAATCCGCAGCATCCTTTTTGCTGCTGTCAGCATCAAACGGGGCTACTATGATATTGGTTATTTTGTTCATAAATTCAGTTTCCTTTATTTCCGATTTTCCGTTGGCATTTGAAAAGTTCTCATTGATCTTTTCTACCTCATTTATAGTGCGTTCTGTATTCAACGTCAGTTCAACTTTGCCATCAACGACAGTACAGCATTTCGCACCTACTGCATTTACGGCTGCCATCATGCTGTCATCCCAGATGAGCGCACCATATCTGTCATTCTCATCGTATTTACTGTTTCCGCATATGGTATAATCATAATAAAGGAGTTGATCGCTGTGGGGCTTTACCACATTATATCAAACGCCGGGACAAATCTTCCTGCGCTGGACAATATCGGATACAGCACAGATTCAAAGATCAACCGCTTCGGACCAGGGCGCAGGAATCTGTATCTGATACATTATGTTGTTGAAGGTGAAGGATTTTTTAACGGCAATCATCTGAAAGCCGATCAAGGATTCCTTATAAAACCCGGGCAGTTAGAATATTACTATCCGAGCAGTGAGCATCCGTGGACAAATCTATGGATTACTTCAAGAGACCCGGCAATGGAGGAATTGTTCGACAGCTAAAGCAATCGGGCATAATTACAGTCCGGCACAGCGCAGCCGTTACCTCGAGGCACAGATCAATCTCGCAAACCGCATAGCATCGTCGCTGGAAATGTTCCCCGCTAACATATAGGAATAATCATCATCCCGCCAGACAATCGCCGCGTTGCTTTCATCGAACACCATCACCGCCATATAGTCATTGATGACAATGTTGCGGATATTCTTATCCTTTGTCGGAATGATATACTGCCCCTCGGCTTGGAGCGAGGTCTGCTCGTAACGCACGCCGTCGTATTCCTCGATATACACCGAATCGGTGGAGTATGTGCTGACAAGCTCGAAACCGGAAAGCACCTCTGCGGCGGATTTCGGCTTCAGCGTTTTGGCAGCAGGCGTTTCTTCTTTACACAGGAACCGAACGGAAATGCTGTTCCGGTACATATCCTGATCGGTCAGCATATAATAGCTCGTCTCGGCTGCCGACACATACAGCGGGACTCCAACAGCAATGCCAGCAACCATAACGCAGAGACAGGCGGCGACTGCCGCTCGGATATTGTTCATGCAGAACCGCATGAAATTCCTTCTGCGGATAGTACCGCGAACCCGCCTATTCAATTCCGGCGGAATCTCGATTTCGGGGACGTCCATATCCGCAAACTGTTCAAATTCCTTTTCCACCGCCAGATCAATCGCCGCGTCCAGCAGGTATTTTTCGGTTTTGTTCACAGCAGTCCCTCCTCCTTGATAATTTTTATCAGTGCCGACCGCGCCCGGGACAGGCGTGTTCTGGCGTTCTGCGGATTGATGCGCAGCGCTTTCGCGATCTGATTATCGCTCATATGATAGACTATTTTCAGACGCAGAATATCCGCATACTGTTCCGGCAGCTTCGGCAGGCACGTCATAATGCCGCTGACCGTTTCCTCAGAGATCACCAGCGCTTCCGGGGATAGTGAGATATCCGCTTCATCGCCCAGCTCCGTGAAAGGCAGCTCGGCTTTTTTCATTTTGTCCCGGCAGATGTTCTTGGTGATGATGATCACCAGTCCCTTTGCCAGAGGTGACGGAATTTCCTCAAACCGGTCGATGTTCTCGATTATCCGGATGATAGCTTCCGACACCGCGTCTTCGGCAGTCTGCTCGTCGGAGAAGAAGCCCCGGGCGATGTACAGCATCAGGCGGCTGTATTCGATCCATATTTTTTCTGGTTTGTTGGTCATGATTTATTCTTCAAAGATCATCCTTGCCCGGGCGAGGATTTTTTCCACTGTGTAGTCTAAATCCTGCTCATCATTGTAGTATTTTTCTGCTTCAGCGTTCATGAACCGAAGTGTTTCACTGTCGTGGCTGTATCGCGGGCGGGAATTGGCAAGCACGTTCAGATATATCTGAAAACATTCCTCGGCTTTTTCGCTGATAGAACGAATGGTATCACCCGTTTCACGGTAATAGACCGTCCCACGGTTTTCAATGTATTCCGGCTTCATGAATTCTGCCATGACCAGAGCGGCATTTTGCTTGTTCACCGAATTCTTATTCATCTGCAGAAAATCCATGACCGTCAGATCCGGCATCGTTCCGTCAAATGTTACCGGATACCATGTATCCAGCAGAACAATTTCATTTGCACCGGTTTCCTGATTGTACTTCTCCGCAAAAGGCGCGCA
Source organism: uncultured Ruminococcus sp. (assembly GCA_902766575.1). Lineage (GTDB taxonomy): Bacteria > Bacillota > Clostridia > Oscillospirales > CAG-272 > Flemingiibacterium. The sequence continues at coordinate 10,130 of CACXED010000256.1, forward strand.
GGAACCTCCAAACAATGTTTTTGCACCCTCCTCAGCGGTCTCCTTGCTGTAAAGAAGCCCTTCCTTCTGCAGCTTTTTCATGATTTCCAGATATTTGCGGAGCATCGTGCCGTCATCGGTCAGGCTTTGGGTTTCGTACATATCACCGAATACATGAATATAATCACTCAAAGACAGCGGCGTGAATTTTGAAATATAGTGTCCCTTTGATCGGATATCCGCCGCCATCTTATAATAGTCCTCAAGCGTCCAGGAGGCATCGGGAAGTGACATTTCCAGCTCGTCAAGCAGCTCGGCATTGTAGCCCCACAGGCTGTTCTGCACCTGCAGATTTACAAGTACACCGTAGATATTTCCGTTAAACGTACAGATATCGCGGATCTCATCATACATCAGGTCAAACTGATCGGTAATGGCATGATATGTATTCAGAGGTTCATAAATGGGATAGTCAAGCACAATGCTGTAGCCGTCGGTAACATACAGATCGTAATCGTCGTCCCCCGCAAGCTGTTTCAGCTTGATCTGATCTGCGCCGTATTCGCTGACAACCACTTCAAGACCCGACTCCGAAAGTGCTTCGTTTACCCGCTGCAAAGTGATTTCGCCGAAATAAGCGTTGTCCTTTTCCTGCAGAATCACAACGGTATTGCCAGATGCAATTGGCGTGCAGTAATCCTTCCGTACATAGATCGTGCCTGTATCAGACAAAAAGATTGCCGATTCTCCGGAGAAATCCAGCTTTTGTGTATCGCCGTTCAATTCTTTGCAGGGATTTCGTCTTTCCCCTGCCTGCTCCGACAGCTTTTGAATATCTACCCGACCTGTGGAACGTATCAGAACCAGAGTATCCTCGTCTGCGGCGGCAGACAAAGAGAACGTGTCCTCTGTCATAAATTTTCCGGGCTTCATCGATGCTGTATCAAATTCATAGGAATACATTTCACCGCTGACTTCATAACAGCAAATCAGAATACTGTCATCGTGGAATGGAAGGACACTGCAAGCGACCCCGGTCATCGGTGCAATCGTAATGCTGTCACCGTTCCGTGTGTTATAAAATCCGATCTGCGGCAATTCTCCTTGCATATAGCTCCAGCAAAACGTCCCGTCCGCATAAACAAAGCTGCCGATTTCCGTCTGCGGAAGCTGATACGTTTTTCCGTCGCACCATACCTGTCCGTTTCCATACACGGCAAGCGCTTTTCCGTTGGAGGAAATATACTGTACCGGAAATTCTTCAAATACCACGACATCCGATGAAGTTTCATAAACCTTTTCTTCACGGATATAGTAGATTTTGTCGCCGACAACAGCAAGATCGGTGGCGTTCACATCGTATTCGGCGTCGGGGAAGGTGTACTCCTCCCGCTTCGGCGTGGTTTCACACCCGGCAAGAACCCCGAGCATCATCACGGTTATCAAAAAACAAGATAAAAATCGCTTCATGGCAATCCCTCCGCTTAAGGCAATACCGCATAATTCTAAGTGCGCAGATGCGCAGAAATTTTTTCGTCAGACGATACAAAAATTCGCAGGCAGGGTACCG
>CACXED010000257.1 GCA_902766575.1 uncultured Ruminococcus sp.
CTGTTCAAGGCAGAATTGAAAACCGTCCGGATGCTCTGCGATTCCGGACGGTCATTGGTATGTCTTGGCTGCTGTTTCAGGGCTTCGGGGATAGGCGCTTCTTTCATTCGTCAAACCCAGAAGATAATCCGTAGAGGTATTGAAATAAAGCGCAAGTTTGATTAGAATAGAGATGGGGATTTGCCGTTGACCATTTTCATATTGCGAGAGTGTGTTCTGGCTGATATGCAATTCATCCGCCAGTTTTCTCTGCGTCAAATCCATGTCCTCTCTCAAATCCCGAAACCGATAATGCACATTCCCACCTTCCCCCTGCGCATTATTATATGGTTTCACAATTTGAGATATTGACAATTATCTCATTATGAGATAACATGAATGTGATTCAATTTGATTTTTCGAAAGGTCAGGTGAGTTTGAAATGAAGCGAATGATCGCCATAGTGCTTATCGCTCTGATATCGATTTCCTTTGTATCCGCTTCTGCCGTGGGATACCGGGACAAGGCAATCGTGAAGCAAGTACAACAGGCTTTGAACGACGCGGGTTATGATAGCGGCATAGCCGATGGTTTTGCCGGCAAAAGGACTAAGGCTGCGATTATTCGTTATCAGACAGACAATGGATTGACAGTTTCTGGCATTGTTGATGACGAGTTGTTGGATGCGTTGGGAATCAACGGGGAAAAGCCTGTGGAAGAGGAGGTTGAGGAACCAGAGAATGACGATCCCCTGACGGATGCATTGGATGGTATGGACAGTAAAATCACCGGTGATTTTGACGAGCCTGCCCTGGTACACCCCGAAGAGCGGTATGAGTATCTATTGGACGAGGCAGAGGGCCCCGAAGAGGTTCTGTATGTAATGCTTGATGCCGCGAATGACGAAACAGAAGACATTGAAGCGCATGGCGCATTGATCATTAAAGAACACCAACAGGTGGATGAGAATGGCAACGCTCTTCTGACTGTCGATATGTCAATACAGAATACCCCATACGGCAAAGCCATGATCCTGAAGACACAGATGCTTTGGATGAAGTATTATGTATACTGTTTCGGCCATTATGGCTTCTCGTATGATGGCAGCACCGTTGAAAGCTACAATGATATGTTCAGCGACGAAGATTTCGAGTCCTATTGCGAGAGTTATCACTTTCCTTATGGCAGCCTGATCAAGCTTCGCGGGGCTCGCCAGGACAGCAACGGATACACCTATTTTCTTGTCAAAAGCGATGACCCATACACCTTTGAATATGTAGTGGGTGAAGGATTCCGCATTTTACAGCTGAGGGTCTATGAAGAAGGCGCGGATGGCGTTCTGTCGCTCACTCAATACGCGGATTACGATGTCGGCCCCGCCTGGGAGATTCCCCAGGAAGTGCTTGACGCCATGGGCGAGGTGTTGACACCCGTTGAAAAGTAAAGGATGCACCTATCCTGTTGGCCGGAAGTATTAACAGCTTATACCCGCTATCCTGCCTCAACCGCAGGATGGCGGTACTTTTTATCAAACCGCTCTATAATCTGATCAGTCCGGGTTTTTGTGAGAACACTGATGCTTGTATTTCCCGCTTAAGTCGTTTATAATAGAAGTGAAGGGAGTGGACAGAATGAGCGATACCGTCTATACGCTGGATGAAATCAAGGCCATTGCCAATCCGATCGCCAGCCGCTACGATATAGCCGCGCTATATCTGTTCGGTTCCTACGCCCGGGGCGAGGCCACGCCTCAGAGCGATTTGGATTTTCGCGTTGATCGGGACGGCATGACGGATCTGTTGCAGCTCGGCGGGCTTTACAGTGATCTTGAATCGGTATTTCAAAAGAAGCTCGATTTACTGACAACCCAAATGCTTTCTCCCGTCTTTTTGGACAGCATCAAGCGCGAGGAGGTTTTGATCTATGCCCGCAGCTGAACGCGACAGAGAAATCGTCGAGCATATTCTGCGTTATTGCAAGCAAATCGACACAGCTCATGAGGATTTTGGATACTCACGGGAGACCTTTGACAAGAGCACAACCTATCAAAACGCGGTTTCCCATGTGTATCCTGCAAATCGGGGAATTGGTCAACCATCTATCCGATGACTTCAAGGCCAGCCACGAAGAAATCCTCTGGCACAGGATTCGCGGAATGCGAAATTATGTCGCTCATGAATATGGCAGCATCGATTTGGATGTCGTTTGGTATGTGGCAACAAACAGCATTAACGACCTAAAAGACTTTTGCGAGAAGCAGCAGTAAGATGACAATTCAAAACCACGAAGTCAGTTTTGTGACCGGCTCGATTTTGATGCAAAAGCCGGTCTTTTGACTGACCTTTTTGTAAGGGGCAGAAGGATTCGATTCTCGCCTGCGGATTCGGTTAACGGCGGCTGCGGCGGACGGCTCCAAGCACAAAAGCCTATCATCTATTCGTCGAAAGTTTACAAACCCAGCCGCCGGGAAAACTTGCCTGCGCCTATTGACATATCGGGAATTCTCATGTATAATGATTTCTGTTCGGAAGAACGTAGGGGCATGGTGTAATGGTAACACGTGGGTC
>CACXED010000258.1 GCA_902766575.1 uncultured Ruminococcus sp.
CTGTGGTGATGCGGATGATCACAGGCTCACAATGTCCGACATCTGCGTGTTCCGCCAGAGAAGCGACGGGGTGCCTGTCAAAACAGTCCTCGCTAGCGGCATCACCTCTACCGTCTGCGTCGATCCGCTTTGTATGCACGACGCGGAATGTCTACTGTACAACAGTGCGTTTGACAGTATAACGCTCGGAGATACATACTGCTTTGTCAGTGGAAATATGTCTGCGGGCGAAAACACCGGAGAGCGTTCCGGCGAAGTCAGGCTCTGCGCTTATAATATGACAAGCGGTGAGATCCGCGTTCTGCAGACCTATCGCGACAGTATTCTGCCTATGTACGGTTATGATCACTATCTTTATTATTCGGTCGCCGTATACAGCAAAACCGACGAGGGGATTAAGAACAGCTACTCGCTCTTTCGCGCGGACATTGATAATAGTAAGATCATCGAGATCCCTACCGACCGCGAATACAGCACGACGAGCTATGTAAGCACCGCCGATTTTCCGTCTATCTACACCATTGACAACGGCCGGATCTACTGGTATGCTCCGAGCGAGGACGGCTATCTGCATTACACCACCGATCTTGCGGGAAAGAACTATCGCGAGCTTCCGATAAACGACTCCCACATCATGAACGGCGTGTATCACGACGGCTTTGCATACTACACGCTGAACAAAAGCAGCGGCTCCCTGGCAGACTGCAAAACAGATTTGGAACGGCTGAAATTTATGAACGAAAGAATCCTGCGGCGCTGCAATATGGAGACGGGCGCGGATGAGCTCGTCGCTGAAAATATCGCCGCGTACATTGTGACGGATGACGGAATTTTTTACACGATGTATCAGTCCGAACCGCAGGAGATGAAGCGCAACGGCGATACTTATTACGACATTTTCGCGGGCAGGCTGTACCGCATGAATCTCGACGGGAGCGGCGCGGAGCCGCTGTGTACGCTGGACGGCGTCGATCTTAGCGTCAGCACGCAGCTGCTCCTCGGATATGCCGATGGGAAGCTGGCGCTGGCGTTCATGGATGAAGTGCAAAATGATTTTTATGACAGCGGATATGATTACAGCATCTCGTCGGATATCATTATCGTTGACACAACGGATGGAACATGGAGATTCAGCGAGGATGAGACTTGAGAAAGGAGCGCATACATGGAGGACGCAAAGATCGTCGCTCTGTTCTGGCAGAGGGATGAGCGGGCTATAACCGAATTTGAACAGGCTCATAAGCGCCTGTGTCTCTCTGTCGCAAGAGACATCACCGGCGACGCTTCCGACGCGGAAGAATGCTTCGCCGACACCTGCCTTGCCGTGTGGAACTCCATCCCGCCGGAAAAGCCGGAATCCCTCCGTGCATACGCCTTGCGCATCTGCAAAAACTTCGCGCTCAATCTCGTCAAGGCAAAATCACGCCAGAAGCGCTCGGCAATTCTCGTGGAGCTTGACGAATGTATTTCCGACAGCCTGCCCGACATGGAGCCGCAGGCAATCGGTGCGCTGATCGACGCTTTCATGGAAACGCTTCCGAAGCGAGAAGCCGTGATTTTCGTACGGCGGTACAACTGCTCCCAACCGGTGAAGGACATAGCCGCGGTAATGGGCATAACGGAGAATCAGGTATCGAAGATTTTACAAAAGCTGCGCAAAAAGCTTAAAAAACATCTTGAAAAGGAGGGCATCCGGGTATGAAACAGAATCTGACAGGCGAAAAGCTGTTTGAAGGCATCGGCTACATGGACGACAAGTGGATGAAGCTGCTCGACGAGCCGGTTGACGCAAAAGCAAAGAAAAATCGCCGTTTCGTCGGCTACGAGCTGAAAAAGCTGCTCGGCGTCAAGTATCTGTGGGTGTTCCTCTTTGTGCTTTTGATGCTTAACACCGCAATTGCATGGTATACGGCTGACCGGACAATGGCGGCGCAGGAGCCGACGCAGATGATCTCGGAATTTTTCGACGAGTATTTCGAAAATCCCGACGAGCTTGACGCTTACCATGCCGAGATCGAAGCCTTCAACGCCGAGCAGAACGAGCTTTTCGTTCAGGCAATGCGCGAGGGCAACTACGAATTTGAGCCTGAGACCCTGCCGAACCTCTATTCCACCGATGAAAGCTATCCCGACAGCAGGCTGTTCGCCAAGCTCTACGACACCATCGCGGCTGCGCGGGAATATCCGGATGTGCTCGATAAGGTCATCGACCGGGCGCGGGCGAATCTGGACGCCTTTGCCGACATGGGCATCACCGAGGATTCGTTCACCTACCGCTATCAGCTCCGGGTCATCGAGCTTTACGAGCTGATGCGCGACAATGTGGAAATCGGCGTGGAATACACCCGCGGCTGGGACGAGTATTTCGCCTACGACACGGTGAATATCTTCATTTTCGTCATGCTGATTATGCTCGGCAGCCTGATCTTCGCACAGGAAAAGCAGAGCGGATTCCTGCCGATCATGCGCACCGCGAAGAACGGTCGGGCAAGGACTGCGGCGGCGAAGATTATAACCATGCTGCTGCTGACCTCAGTTTTCGTGATGATGTTCACGCTCTCGACCTTTGCCGTGTACGGACTTCGGATCGGATTCTCGTCCCCGGGCAACGCGATTCAGGCGCTGAGGACATTCACGCTCTCGCCGTATCAGATCACCATCGGGCAGTATTTTGCGATCACTGTCGGCGTAAAGCTGCTGACCTTCGGAGTATTTTCGATGATTATCCTTGCGCTGTCGGTGATGTTCTACAACTATATTCTCATCTACTTCGCAGGGCTTGGGCTGTTCGGGCTGAACTTCCTGCTCTACACGCTGAGCTACATCGACGCGAACAGCGTATTCAAGAACCTCAACCTTGTAGCGACGGCGGTGGTAAATCCCCTGTTCGTTCGGTATCGCGCGATGAACCTTTTCGGAGCGGTCGCGGGCTTTGTGCCGAGTATGTGCGTGATTTTCTTGCTGTTGATCTTGGCTTGCGCGATTGTGACAGTCATGCTGTATGTCAAAGGATCTGCCGGAATCCGCGTCGGCTGGATCGACAATGTGATCGCGTGGTGCATGACGAAAGCCGCGGAGCTTCGGCATAAATTCGCGGCTGTCAGGGTCGGACGTAAGCACAAAGCACGAACCTACAGCCATTCGCTGGTGCTTGCGGAGGTGTTTAAAACGCTGATCTCCTCCCGATTCATCGTGATAGTTCTGCTGATCCTATGCGTCAAAGCGTGGTACAGCTACAACACCAACAGCCCGTCGAACTCCTACGCCGACGCGGTTTACAAGGAGTACATGACTGCGCTCGAGGGCGAAGTGACCGAGGAAAAGCTCGCATACCTCGCGGACGAACGCGCGATGATCGACGAAACGCTGTCGAAACAGAGTATGATGCAGCAGGCGTATGTCAACGAGAAAATCACGTTCGACGAGTACCGAAAGTACCTCTCCGACTACAACTACGCCTACTCGCGCTCGGAGCTATTGTCCGTGATTGAGAAGCACGCGGATTATCTCGTCCGGAAAGAAGCCGAGACCGGCGTGCGCGGCTGGTTCGTTTACGACACCGGCTGGAAGAAGATGTTTTCCGAGGACGCCGATCTGTTCCTGTACGCGGCGATTCTGCTGCTGCTGACCGGCTCGTTCGCGTCGGAATATGCGTCGAAATCCTCCTCCGGCGGGTTTGCGCAGCTTCTCCGCTCGACGAAAAACGGACGGCAGAAGACGTTCTACGCAAAGCTGATCTCCTCCGGCATGATCGCGGTGATTTTATCGGTTCTGACGGGAGCCGTGGACGCGGCGGTGATCATCGCGGGGTATGACCTGCCCGCTCTGAACGCGCCGCTCGTGTCGATAGAACTGTTCGCGAATGTATCGGGCGGCATCACGGTAGCGCAGTATTTCGCGGTGTTCTTCGTCATGCGGACGGCAGGCGCGCTTTTGATGGCGATGCTCGTCTGCGCGCTGTCGGAGCTGCTTGCTCGGTACATTCCTGTGCTCGGCACGGCGGTGATTCTGACGCTGCTGCCCGCGCTGTGCGCGTACTTCGGACTTGCGGCGGCGGAGAAGGTGAATTTTCTCAATCTGCTGGCGGGAACTCCGCTGTTCCTGCAGTCGGCTGAGACAGCGCTGTTCGGGAACGGATACGCGATGCTTGTGCTCTGGCTTTTCGTGGCAGCGGCGGCGGTAACGGCGATGCTGATGCCGGCGAAGCGGATGTTTGTGAAGTGATTTGGAAAGGATGGATGATATGAAAAGATTTGTTATAACAGCAGCTTTACTATTTACAGTACTGCTTATATCAGGCTGCAGTCAAAATGAAGAGATATTACCTTGCGTGCAATCCTCCGATCGTGCATTATATGCAGGTAGGATTTACGAGATGGCATCCATGGAAAACGGTTTCTATCTGACATATACAGAAATCGACGATGATGAACAAACACGGTATTATGCTTGTCCTGATCCTGTTTGTCCTCACCAACCGGGCGAATGTATGGCATTTACAAATACAATTTCCGAAATTGCTCTTGTTCCCAAGGAGAAAGGATGTACAATCTACTATCCTCGTTACAGTATAAGCAATGATGGAGAGGAAAGTCTACAAATCCTTGCTTATGATATGGCAAGCGGAAAGATCGCAAAGATAACCTCTATCCCGGACTACAAGCTCTCTTATTCCTTTATCATCGGTGAAGAATATCTGTATTATACCAACAATACGATGACTGATGAAAATGTGCAGGCAATCAATATCTTTCGAGCACCTCTGTCAGGCGGCGATCTGGTACAGCTAACATTTGCGGAAGATATTCAATCGGGTTGCCGAGCAGAATATTATGAAGACGGATACATATATTTCCTCCGCGGCAATACACTTGTCAGAACTACGGATTTTACGTCTGAGGAAGTTTTATTTGAGAATCTGGACTTATATTGGGATATGCAGTTTTACGATGGCTGGCTGTATTATACCGATCATCACGAAACTATTATATATAAACCTGACCAACCAATCTCTGATCAATACGAATCAGTGTACGGATATAGCAATGAAAAATTTGCAGAGTTTGCGGATTCCAGAAATTCCTGCTCCATATACCGTGTGAAATTGGATGGCAGCGGTGAAAAGGAAAGAATAGTTGATCATGTTCAGCCAGGATATGCAATTGCGGAATCAAAATGGTATGTTGCTAACAACACGCTCTATTGTATTCCATGTGATTATGAACTTCAGGGAACAATGGAATTCAAGGATCTAATCACACATAAACCAGCACTTTCCTATGTATGGAGTTCGACAAAAGGTACACTGATTGCAGTTGATCTGGATTCTATGGAAAAGAAAACAGTATTTTCGGATATCGGATATGACATTTTCTCGTTCGACAGTACTGGCAGTGATACTTTGATTGTTACAGGTCAGGTATATGAACTTGACAAAATCAATGCATATTATGAAACAAATGAAATATTAAACTCCGATTTGCGTTACTTTCAGCAATTCGTACTTGATAAAGCAATACTGAATGGAGGCAGTAACTGATATGACTTTGAATATTACCAACATATCCAAATCCTACGGCACAAACCTTGCATTAAACAACTTCACCGCCACTCTCGATGCGGGCATCTACGCTCTGCTCGGCCCCAACGGCTCGGGCAAATCCACGCTGATGAATATCCTCACCGATAACCTCAAGGCCGATTCGGGCGAGATTACTTACGACGGTGAAAACGTCCTCGACATGGGCGTGCGGTTCCGGGAAAAGCTCGGGTTCATGCCGCAGTATCCGGGGCTTTATCCGAACTTCACGGTCGAGCGGTTCATGTGGTATATGGCGGCGCTCAAGGGCATCGGTAAAGCGGAATCTCAGCGGCAGATTCCCGAGATTCTCGCCGCAGTTGAGCTGGACGACGTGCCGAAGCGCAAAATCGGCGCACTGTCCGGGGGCATGAAACAGCGGCTGGCTCTCGCACAGGCGGTC
>CACXED010000259.1 GCA_902766575.1 uncultured Ruminococcus sp.
AAAATCTTCACAGCCTCGGCGAGCCCGGAGCGCTTTCCGAACGGCAGGTCGGTCTGCGTCAGGTCTCCGGTGACGACAGCCTTTGAATTGAAGCCGAGCCGCGTTAAGAACATCTTCATCTGCTCGGGAGTGGTGTTCTGCGCTTCGTCGAGGATTATGAACGAGTCGTCGAGCGTCCGTCCGCGCATATAGGCGAGAGGGGCTATCTCGATGACGCCGCGCTCGACGCAGCGCTGATAGGTCTCGGAGCCGAGCATCTCGTAGAGCGCGTCGTAGAGCGGACGCAGATAGGGGTCGATCTTGTTCTGCAGGTCGCCGGGCAGAAAGCCGAGCTTCTCTCCCGCTTCGACCGCCGGACGGGTGAGGATTATCCGCTCGACCTTTTTCGACTTGAGCGCCGTTACCGCCATCGCGACGGCGAGGAAGGTCTTTCCGGTTCCCGCCGGGCCGATTCCCATGACGATCGTGTTCTTTCTGATAGCCTCGACGTATTTTTTCTGACCGACCGTCTTTGCCTTGACCGGCTTTCCCCGGTTGGTAAGGCAGATCGCGTCGTCGTCGAGCTCGGAAAGCTCGTTTTTCATCCCGTCGCCGACCATGCCGACGACATAATCGACGCTCTGAGGCGTCAGCGAGTCGCCGAGCCGCGCCATCCGCTTGAGGTATCCGAGCGCGTCTGCGGCCTTTTCTACGCAAGACAGATTATCTCCGCTTATGCTGACCGCGTTTCCCGCGCCCGACATACCGTCGCGCGCCTTTATCGTGACGCCAAACGCCGACTCGATGCGCTCGAGGTTGGCGTCGAGCTCGCCGAAAATTTTCGCGGTCTGGTCGACCGAATCCGTGGTAATAATTTTCTCGGGCATTTACAATCCATTCTCCGGCGGAAAAGGTAAGCCGCATACCGCCGGATCAGACGCCGGCTCACCTGTAGATTTCGATTTCTCTTGCTATGTCCCGGACGACCGCGAGCTTACAGTCTATCGTGTAGACCCCGCCGTCGAGCCCCGCTTCGACCTCGCGGCTGACTATTTCGCCGTCGAGCCTTGAGCATTCGTCCCTCAGCTCAGCAAAGGCCTCGGAGCGGGCGGTCTCTCCGCTTATCGTCTCGGGCGAGAGCTCGTACTCGCAAAGCACCCGCTCGCTCAGTACGATCGGCAGCTCGATCGTTCCGAAAACGCTCAGCCGTCTCTCCCTATCTATTATATCACAAGTGGCGGGCGGATTTCCAGTACTTTTGAAAACTTTAATCGAAAATCCCAAAATTTTAAGCGATTTTTCCGCAAATTCGCGGCCGGTATACACTTTTTTCTCTCTTTCGAGCGGTATCTCGATATGTATGGAGCGCCTGACCCGCGCTTTTACGACTCCGCGTGCGTGGACGAGCTTAAAGCCGCTCTTGGTCTCGACAACTCCGGACGCGAGGAGATCGCCCTTTCTCACCGGATCGCCGACCGAAACCGTCTTGGCTCCGCGGTAGATGTCCACGCTCTCGATAAAGCCCTCCTCGTCGGCGACGAGATTGTACGGCGTGTCCTCGTCGGGAACCGGCGGCGGGGTCAGCGATTCACGCACCTCGACCGTCGCGTGAGTTCCGCGCAGGTTCACGGCTATCCACGCGAACCTCCGGTCGGCGAGCAGAAAATCCGAGTGCAGCCTGTCAAAATCTATTCCCGGAATATAAGTCCCTACACGGCAGCCGAGCGATTCGAGCTCCGAGAGTATCTCGTTTGCGCTCACGTTCTCGTTTCCGGCAACGTCGAGCGTCCAGATGAATTGCCGTCCGGCGCCGATCATCACGAAAAATATCAGCAGCCCGACAAGTATCCCCGGGCGCTTTGAGTAGCGCCGGAGCAGAAATCTCAGTCCCCGCTCACGGGTGATCGTGAATTCTATCCCCCGCGACGCGAAGATCCTCTCGAGCGCCGCGCACTCGGGCAGCGGAAGCGTGAAGCAGAGACAGCCGCCGCACTCTCTCATCGACCTCGGATCTGCGCCCGACGTTATGAGCAGCGAGGCGGCGCAGTCGGCGTGACGCTCCGGCACCCGGTAGTCGCGGCTGCCCATGCACCAGTTGACGAACCATCTGAACATTTTTCCTGACCATGCCTTTCCGCAGAGTTTGAATATTTATTCCTCTTGACCGGGCTCATCCCGACCGAATATGATGCCCGAGATCCTGCCCGACACCGATACCGCGCCGCCCGAAAAGCTACGAAGCTCAAGAGCGCTGCCGTTTATCGTGAGCGCGCCGTCGCAGAGAATAAGTACGATCCGCTCGCTCGTGTAGACCTCGAGTCCGGTGCAGCCGCTTATCTCGAGCTCCCGGTTCCCGGACGCCTCGATGAAGGAGACGCTCCCGATCGCTCCGACCGGAACGTCGAGCGCCCGCAGCAGTCTTTCTCCGAGCGGCGGCTTTGGAATCTTTTCGCCTCCGCGGTTTTTAATCATATTCAGTATCCCCAATCCGATATAATTATGTAAAGGAAACGCTGCCTTAAGGTTGTTTTCGCGCGAAAAAGCCCATAAATCCAAGCCTTTTTGCACGAAAGCTCCAACTGTTCAGCTTATTCTAAACAGTAAATGATATGAAAAAAGGAGCGTGATTATTATCGACGTCATCAAAAAGAGCGCCCGGAGGTTTTCTCTGCCGCCGCTGACGGTCGGACTGGCGTGGTGCTTTTTGGCTTTTATGACGGCATATCTGCTGAAATGTCCGCAGAGAGCTTCAAGGTCGGCGGCCGACGCGCTGACAGTCTGCGCGAAAAGGCTTGTGCCGTCGCTGTTTCCGTTCATCGTCGTGAACAGCCTGATCTGCAAAAGCGGGCTGTCGTCAGCGGCGGCGAGACTGATCGGCAGACCCTTTGAGCGGCTGACCGGACTTCCGGGAGCCGGAGCCGCGGCGTTTCTGCTCGGCTCAGCCGGAGGCTTTCCGGTGGGAGCCGTGACCGCTCGGGAGCTTTTCGACCGCGGCGAGCTGACGGCTGACGAAGCGGCGAGGCTCATCGCGTTTTCAAACAACGCCGGACTCGCATTCTGCGTCGGCGGGATAGGCTCGGCGCTGTACGACAGCCTGCTCGTCGGCTGGAAGCTCTGGTGCTTTCAGCTGATTCCGGCGATCCTTATCGCCCTGATCACCGCCGACCGGAAAAGAAAGCCAGCCGCTCCGGCTTATCGGAGGATAGACTATCCTCGCCGAGGAGGGATTATGAAGCTCCTTGCGGACAGCGTTGCGGGCTCGGCGCTGACGATGCTGAAGATCTGCGCCTTCGCGGTCTTTTTCGCGGTGATCGGAGATATTCTGACCGGATTTTTCACCGGAGCGGCAGGAGCGATTGCGGCGTCGCTCTGCGAGCTGACCCTCGCGAGCCGGGTCTGCGCAGAGCTCGGAGAGACGGGACTGCCGATCTGCGCCTTCGCGGTCGGATTTGCCGGGATGAGCGTACACGCTCAGGTGGCGTCTGTGCTCTCGGACAGCGGGATTCCGATGCGGAGATACATTCTCTCAAAGCTGGCGCAGGGGCTCACGGCGGCGCTGCTGACGGCTTTATTCTGTTAAAATATTATCGTTTCTGTCAGATACGCACATTATCCGCCCGCGAAATTTTCAAGGAATGTGATTTATAATCCTTGAAAATCGGCGCGGATTATAGTATAATATATATAATATAAAATCATAATGCTGTATTTTATATAAATCCAACAACGAGGTGGAATACAAATGTCATACACCTTCCGCGGCGGCATCCGCATCGACGAGCACAAGAATACCCGCCGATGTCAGGTGGAGCGCCTGCCCGAACCTAAATTCGTATCTATCCCGATGTCGCAG
>CACXED010000260.1 GCA_902766575.1 uncultured Ruminococcus sp.
AATCTTCGGTGCGCTTGTCCTTGGGCTGCGAGAAAATTTCCTCGGTCCTGCCGTACTCGACGAGCTCGCCGAGCAGGAAAAACGCCGTGCTGTCTGAAATTCTCACCGCCTGCTGCATATTGTGCGTGACGATGACAATAGTGTATTTTTCGCGAAGCTCGATTGCCAGCTCCTCGATCTTTGAGGTCGAGATAGGGTCGAGCGCGCTGGTCGGTTCGTCCATCAGCAGGATATCCGGCTCAACGGCGAGAGCTCTGGCGATGCAGAGCCGCTGCTGCTGACCTCCCGAGAGCCCGAGCGCGTTCTTTTTGAGACGATCCCTGACCTCGTCCCAGATAGCCGCGCCGCGCAGAGAGCGCTCGACGATATCGTCGAGCTTTGCCTTGCTGCGTATGCCGTGAGTTCGCGGGCCGTAGGCGATATTGTCGTAGATGCTCATAGGGAAGGGATTGGGCTTCTGAAAGACCATTCCGACATGGCGTCTGAGCTCGTTGACGTCGACCGACGGGTCGAAGATATCGGTTCCGTTGTACTTGACACTGCCGGTTATCCTGACGCCGGGAATCAGGTCGTTCATGCGGTTCAGGGTTTTAAGAAAGGTGGATTTTCCGCAGCCGGAGGGGCCGATCAGCGAGGTAATGCTTTTCGGCTCGATGTCGATGTTGATGTTTTTCAGCGCCTGATGGCTGCCGTACCAGAGGCAGAGATCGTTTACCTGAATTATACTGCTCATAGTTCCTTTTTCCTCCTGAAATATTTGGAGACGAGCTCGGCGGCTAAATTTATTATGATGGTCAGTATCATAAGTATCGCCGCGATAGCGAAGGCTATTCCGAACTCTCCGCGTTCCTTTGCGTAGACATAGAGCGCGACGGTCAGCGTCGAGCCCGAGCTTGTAAGACCGGATATAAAGTTGTTCAGAGTGTGCGCGATTCCGGCGGTAAACAAAAGCGCCGCCGACTCGCCGAGTATGCGTCCGACCGAGAGTATGCAGCCGGTGATTATTCCGTCGATGCAGCCAGGAAGAACGACTGTGCGTATCACGCGCCACTTCTGCGCTCCGAGCCCGAAAGCTCCCTCGCGATAGCTCTGGGGAACGGTTCGGAGGCTCTCCTCGGTGGTGCGCATGACGGTCGGGAGATTCATCATGACTAGAGTCAGCGCGCCGGCGATTATCGACGTCTTGAGGCCGCAGAACTGGCAGAAAAAGAGCATACCCACAAGTCCATAGATTATCGACGGTATACCCGACAGGGTCTCTGCGGCGTATTCAATGACCGAGACGAGCTTTTTGTTCGAGGCGTACTCGTTTAAGTAGATCGCCGCGCCCGCTCCGAGCGGCACGACTATGATTATTGACGTCACGACTATGTATATCGTATTCAGTATGTCCGGAAGTATTCCTATCCGGTCGGAGAGATAGCTCGGCGAGGTGGAGAGCAGCTCCCATGTGATGTTAGGAAGCCCTTTTATCATCACAAAGGCGACCATGAAGATCACCGGTCCGCAGGTCAGTCCCGCGGAGATATACATCAGCGTCTTCATGATCCCGACGTAAGCCCGGCGCTTTGCCGAGAGTTTTTTACCTGTCATTCGTTCAGTCCTCCCTGCCGTTCTTCAAAAAGAAGTTGAGCGTTGCGTTGATAAGCATTATGAACAGATAGAGCACAAGAGCTATCGAAAAGAGCGCCTGCTGCTGAAGTCCGCTCGAGTAAGCCATTTCGCTCGCCACTGCTGTGGTGAGGAAGCGCACGCTCTCAAAGAGTCCGGGCATATTAGCCACATTTCCCGAGACCATCATAACCGCCATCGCTTCTCCGATCGCTCTGCCGACGCCGAGTACGACCGCTGCCGCGATTCCGCTCCGCGCCGCCGGTACCGAGACTCTGAAATAGGTCTCCACCGGAGTAGCTCCAAGCGCCAGCGATGCGTCCTCGTATTCCTTTGGAACTGCCTCAAGCGCGTTCACAGAGACCTTGATGATCGACGGAAGTATCATGACCGCAAGGACTATGATCGCCGCCAGCAGACAGGCTCCGTCCGGGATATTGAACAGCTTTCTTATCCCCGGGACGAGGACGAGCATACCGACAAGACCATACACGACCGACGGAATCCCCGCGAGCATACTCACCGCGCCCTCAACTATGCTCTTTATCCTTGGCGGCGCGAGCTTTGCGAGATACACAGCCGTGAGAAATCCGATCGGCACTCCGACGAGTATCGCTCCGGCGGTACCGTATATACTCGTCAGGATGAAGGGAAGTATACCGTATGAAGGCTCGGATGCGGTCGAAGTCCATGTCTTTCCGAAAAGGAAGGGGACGAGACCTATCTTCCGTATCGCCGGGATACCCGATATAATAAGGTAGACAGTTATCAGCAGCACGCAGCCGACGGTGATCAGCCCGAGAAGCAGGAAGATCAGATGAACGACCGCTTCAAGCGTGATTTTTTTTCTTCGTTTCATAAAAAATCCTCAAGCAATGGCAAAATCGTGAAAAACACCGTACCCGCTCGGTCTGAGCGGGTCGGATGCTGATTCAGTTTACGGCTACCGCGCCTGCCGCAGCGATTATCGGAGCGGCTTCGGAGGAGGTTGCGTAGTCGAAGAATTTCTGCGCTGTGTCTGAGAGCTTAGTGTCTTTCTTGGTCACAAGGACGAACGGACGCTGGATTTTGTAGCTTCCGTCCTTGACGGTTGCTTCGGTAGGTGCGACTCCGTTGACCTTGAGCGCCTTAACGCTGTCCTTTACCGAGGCGAGCGATGCGTAACCGATCGCTGCCGGGTTCTGCGAGACGGCGGTGATGACGTCTCCGGTGGAGGTCAGCTCCTGACGGTACTTGCAAGCGTCTTTGGTATTGGTTATCGACTCAAAGCCGTCGCGGGTTCCGCTGGCAGCCTCGCGTCCGATGAGGACTATCTCAGCGTCGCTGCCGCCGAGCTCCTTCCAGTTTGTGATCTTTCCGGTGTAGACGTCGGCGATCTGCTCGATCGTGAGGTCTGCGACCTTGTTTTCGGGATTGACTATCACTGCGATGCCGTCGTAGGCGAGGACAGTTCCGACAAGTCCCTCGGCTTCCTCCTCAGCCTTGAGCGCGCGGCTCGAAAGACCGATGTCGCAGTTGCCCTCGAGAACCGCCTTGATTCCCGAGCCCGAGCCGGTCGGGTTATATGTAAAGTTCTTTCCGCTGTACTTTTCGGTAAAGGATTCTCCGAGAGCGCCGATGACCTTTTCCATCGAGGTCGAGCCGTCGGTAGCAACTGTGTTGTTCGAGCCGCCGCAGCTAACAAGCAGAGCCGCCGCGCAGATGAGTGCCGGAATGAGTTTTGTGATCTTCATGATGAGATCCCCTTTCAATTTGTTTTTTTAGGTTACGATTATATTATAAATGTCCAACGTAAAAACAAAAAGCCCGCTAATGTAAAATCAATGTCAAATCGGATTTACACAGGCGATAGGGATTTCTGAACGATTGAAAACGAAGAGGACAATTTTTTTGAAAGAAAAAAGTCTCGACGGATGTCGAGACTTGGTGAGCCACTGGAGATTCGAACTCCAGACCCTTTGATTAAAAGTCAAATGCTCTGCCTACTGAGCTAGTGGCTCGTGTACCTGCAAGAGCGGTTATGCTTTCCAAGTACTAAAATATTATAACACAGGCAGAGCCGTTTGTCAAGAGGTTTTTGAAATTTATTTATTTTTAGTAGTTCAGATATTTCGCCTGCGCGGCATAGTAGTTCAGTATGCCGTCGGCGATAGAATCGGCGATCCGGTCGATCGAGTCGGGACGCATCATGCGCTCGTATTCCTCGACGTTGGTGATGAAGCAGACCTCTATCAGCGTCGACGGGAATTTCGGGTTCCGGACCATCGCGAGCCGCTGCTGCACCGGAGAGCGGTTCAGCTTGTTCAGCGCGTCGGACATAGTCTTGCCCATCACGCTTGTCAGCATATAGCCCGAATCCGACCAGTACAGCCCGACAAGCCCGTGGATCTTCGTCACGTCGGAGGTGTAGGGCATCGAGTTCTGATGTATCGAGACGCAGAGCTCAGGGTCGAGCTCGATCAGCTGCGCGACACGGTCGGGGACCGGGACGTCGATCTCAGTCTCGCGGTCGCGGATCAGGACCACCGTCGCGCCGAGGGCTTCCAGCTTCGGGACCGCAGCCATCACTATCTCGAGATTGAAATCCGACTCGTTCATCGCGCCCTCAGCCGCTCCGAGCGGGCCGAGCGCTCCGGGATTCTTACCGCCGTGACCCGCGTCGAGGACTATGACCTTTCCCTCGAGCGGCTTGTCGGTGTCGGGCAGCGTCGTCGGATTGCGCAGCTCGACAATGATCTGCCCGTCCTTATAGTAATAGTCAAAGCCGTAGAAATTTTCTATGTCGCGGAGCTTAAAGAAATATTTGTAAGCGTGCGGACGGGCGCTTTTCTCTCCGCGCAGGGAGCTGAATATCGGGTTTTTCGAGTATTCAAGCGCCGGAGCGTTGCTCGTGTCCATGTTGTAGAGCGTCAGCACGAACTCGCCGTTCTCGACGTAGCAGTTGATCGGGACATTGACGTCTGAGCTGAACTTTATATAGGTCGCGCGCTCGTCGGTCTCGATGACTCCGCCGCTCAGATTTGCGCGTCCGATCGGATCGCCGCCGAGCTCTTTGATATAGTCCGCGGATATGTACCCTCCGCAGCGGAGCTTGTACCAGCCGTTCGAGAGCGAGACTGCGTTGTCGGTCATTCCGGAGGACTGCGGCGAGTAGTCGTCGTAGTACCAGCTGTTTGTCTGGATCTTCATCTCGGTGTCGTCGGATGTGATCTCGACGGGGATAGAAGCTCCGGCAGCGCCGATCCTGATCTCGCCCGATTCAGCCGTCGCCGAGAGACTGCCCTTGACCGTCTTAAATGTTATCTTCCCAAGCGATTTTATCCCCGACGCCGGAGCTTTCAGCGTGATAGTGCCGGTGTAGACCTCTTTCATATATTCCGACTGATCCGGCGGGTAGAGAGTCGGCTTCAGCGTCCAGCTCTTTCCGCCGAGCTCAGCCGTCACCTTTGAGCCCGACGGAGCGGTCACGCTGACCGACAGCGACGTGGAGGTTCCGAACCATCCGGTCGACGGGCTGACCTCCGCGATCTTGTAGCTGTCGAGCGTCGCGTATTTTATCACGGTAGAGGTCTGAGGAGTGCCGCGGTTGATAGTCCAGACCGTATCGACGCCCTTGTGAGTGAACGTAAAGGTGTTCTTTCCCTTTGAGAGGGGCAGATAGACCGAGAAATATCCGCTTTTCGTGCGTCCGAGCTTCACGCCGTCGAGATAGAGCGGCTCGGACGGGTCGGAGGCGCCGATCAGAAAGGTTCCCTCACCGTCGATATAGCTGTTGTTGTAGGGTATGGAAATCACAAGGTCGCGGCCGTTAGAGCTGACCTCGGGAAAGACGATATTTTCCGAGAAAACCTCGCGGGTCTCGTCGAGCAGCCCCTCCGTGTTGGCTTTGAGCGCCGCGTAGCCGTAGAGCAGCGAGCCCTTGCAGGAGACCTCAGCCCGGGCGAACTCGACCTGATTGCGCAGCTCGTCGGACGGGGAGTCCCACGTCTCGTAGTTGTAAACGCCGTGGCTGATCAGCAGATCAACTCCGGTGCCGTCGAGCAGAGTGTTCCACCAGCGAACCAGAACGTCGTACTTCGCGGCAGAGGTCGTGAAGCGCCAGTAGATCTGCGGCGCGAGGTAGTCGACATAGCCTCCCTCGACCCACGCGACAGGATCGCAGTAGATCGACTTGTACGACTCAAAGCCGGTCGTAGCCGAGCCGCCGTTCTTGCCGTCGTCGTTTTGCCAGATGCCGAAAGGCGCGACTCCGAACTCACAATCGGCTCTGACCGACTTGACCGCGTCGTAGCAGCCCTCTATCATCGCGTTGATGTTTGAGCGCCGCCAGTCGTCGAGCGGCTTTCCGTCGCCGTATTTCGCATAGGCCTCGGCGTCGTCGAACACAGCCTGCACGGTTTTGCCGTTGACCTTGGTGTTCACCGGATAGGGGTAGAAATAATCGTCGAAGATAACGCCGTCGACGTCGTATTTTTCAACGATCTCCCGGACTCCGTCGGCGACGAGCGCGCGAACCTCGGGCATACCGGCGTTGTAGTAGAGCCGTCCGTCGGCGTATGCGACCGTATACTCGGGATGGAGCCGCGCGGGATTGTTCTCGGCGAGCGCATTCGTGTCGGTCTTGGGATTCGACTGCGAGCCGACCGTGACTCTGAGCGGATTCACCCATGCGTGAACCTTTATCCCAAGTTCATGAGCCGTCTCGACGAGATAGCCGAGCGGATCGAAATCACCGTCGGTCGACTTGCCCTGCTCTCCGGTCAGATATACGCTTGTCGGGAAGATATCCGAGCTGTAGAGCGCGTCGGACGCCGGACGCACCTGAAAATATATCGCGTTCAGATTGGCGTCGAGCGTGGTCTTAATGATATCGTCAAGCTCGGCGCGAAGCTCGTCCGCGCTGAGTCCGGGCTTTGAGGGAAAGTTGATGTTCGTGACCGTGGCGATATAGACTCCCCGGATCTCCGAGTCGGGATCGGCTATGCCCGCGTTCGGGTCATGAGAGCCGTTCTGCTCCGAAACGCTGACAGCCGGAGCCGATGGCTGTGAGCCTGGCTGTGAGCTCTGAGCTCCGCTGCTCTGTCCGCGGAAAACGAACAAGAGCGCGGCGCCTCCGAGTATAACCGCGAGCAGAAAGCCCGAGACGGCGGCTAAAATTATCGGCAGATTTTTATGCCTCTGATGACGTACCGGCGGGCAGTTGAGATCAGCATCATTCATTGGCGTTATCCTTTCCTGTTTTATATATTATATATTATAATTATACCAAAAATCGACGCAATTTGCAATGGGTCACAGTTAAATTTTTATATATTTTTATTCCAATCCCGGAAGATTATTCATCCCGCCGACGGAATACCGCGTAAACTTTCTGAATAATATATGAAAAAGTCCAGATTTTAGGAGATATGCCGGATGAAAAAACATACTGTAAGCGCTGTGGCGGGATTTTTAGCGGCGGCGATAGCGCTCTGCGCGCTCTGTGCCGGAGAGGTGCTTCTCGCGCGATTCATGAGACGCGAGCCGCTTCCGACGTCGGCGTCGGAGACGGAGGTCGAAAGCCGCTACTGCGTCGTCATCGACGCGGGACACGGAGGTATCGACTCGGGAGCGGTCGGCGCGTCCGGAGTGCTTGAAAAGGATATAAATTTAGCGGTCGCAAGGAAGCTCGAAGCGCTCTGCGCCGCCGCCGGGATCGACTGCGTCATGACCCGCAGCGAGGATAGGCTCGTGGTCGACGATTCGGTCAGGGAGCGGCGCAAGATGCACGATCTTAAGAATCGCATCGCCATAGCAAAGGCGGAGGAGTCGCCGATCTTCGTCAGCATACATATGAATAATTTTCCCGAGAAGCGCTACTCGGGGCTTCAGGTATGGTATTCGAAGAACGACGAGCGCAGCCGCTCGCTCGCCGCCCTGATCCAGACCTACGCGCGGACCTTTCTCGATCCGTCGAACTCGCGGGAAATAAAGCGCGCCGGATCGTCGATCTTCGTGCTCGATCGGCTTGACGTTCCGGCGGTGCTTGTAGAGTGCGGCTTTCTGTCAAATCCGGACGAGTGCGAAAGGCTGGCGTCCGACAGCTATCAGACCGAGCTTGCGCTGGTTATTTTCTCGGGGATACTCGAATTTCTCGCCGACGCTTGACATTTTTCGGCGGGTGTGCTATAATCATGACAATATCTTGATTATGGGAGAAATAAAATGGAAGAATTTGATCTGACAGCTCACCCGTTCCTGCCGCTCTACGGAGATTCGGAGATACCGCTGCAAAACGAGCTTTACGAGAAGCACAAGCCGCTCTACTCCACCGATTTCAGAGGCGGTCAGCCCGAAAACAAGCCCTACATAATGCCCTTTGAGATCGCCGAACCAAGGTTCCTCGCGCTGATTTTTCCGGGCGGCGGATACTTTGCCTGCTCGAACGGCGCGGCGGTGAAGATAGCCGAAGCGCTGAACAGCCGCGGAGCGACCGCCTTTGTGCTGAATTATCGCGTCGGCGACAACGAGGATCCCGAGCGGGGCTACAACTGCCGCGCTATATTGCAGGACGGCGTGAGAGCTGTGCAGTTTGTCAGAAATTACGCAGACGAGCATGGGCTCTCTGACCGCAAGGTCATAGTCTTCGGCTTTTCGGCGGGAGGACATTTAGCGGTATCGCTGACGCTCGGAGCAAAGGAGTTCGACACGCTCTCCGACCCGGTATCAAGGCTCGATCACATCCCGGACGCGCTGGTTCTCGGCTATCCATGCACGACGCTGCTCGAGGGAGCATATCCGCTGCTGCCGAGGATATTCCCGGCGCACGAGCCGGAAAACGAGCGAGCACGGCTGCTCGACGAATACTCCGCGCCCTTTCACGCTGCGAGCCGTAAAACTCCGACGTTCATCTGGTACGGCACCGACGACAGAGCCGTTCCGCCCGAGTTCAACGCGATACCCTATGCCGAGGCGCTGAAAAAGTCCGGCGCCGAGTGCGAGCTCGTGAGCTACGAGGGCGTCGGACACGGAGTCGGACTGGCGCTCGGAACGGCGGCTGAGGGCTGGCTCGACAGGGCGCTCGGCTGGCTGAACGAGAAAATTCTGAAGTGCGAATAACCAAAAAACGGGCAGGCAAGCCTGAGC
Organism: uncultured Ruminococcus sp.; assembly: GCA_902766575.1. GTDB lineage: Bacteria > Bacillota > Clostridia > Oscillospirales > CAG-272 > Flemingiibacterium. The sequence goes on from CACXED010000260.1 coordinate 8,737, forward strand.
TTGTCTGCCCTGAATATGTTAGTTAACCAACATATCCCTCAACATTACATTTTTTCGGGAAACCTAAGAACCATGTTGCATATCCAGCATCTACAGTCGTGAGTGCGGCTGAATTGCCTGGGACTTCAAATGTCTCGAAAAGCGTGTTGTACTGCGATCTATAGCAGTTAACCGTTTGAGCACTGCTTCTCAGATTATTTACATAGACCGTGTACTCTGTCTTCGAAGTGAATCTATACTGAGTGTATAAATCATCAGTCGTTGCACTTCCGGAAAAATAATATTTCCCACTTTCAAAGATGTTCCAAACCTCCGTAGGCTGATCAATTCCGCGTGCTACGATGTTGTTAAATGTGACAAGATTATGTTGCGGAATCGTCTGTTCTTCAGGCATTGTTTCTGCCGGAAAAATGTAAACGGTATTTGGGGCGAGTGTATCCGGGACTTCGTCAAACGAATCCAGGACAATGGTTACCGGTCTCATAGGACTATCACTTGCGTATGCGACGACCATCATCTGGCATACTACCATGCTCACCAAAAGAAACCAACACAGAAAACGACGAATTTTTGTCATAGTATTGCCTCCTTATCCATCAATATATCCGTCGAAATCACTTGAACCGCATATCTTCAAATACCAAACGTTCGTAGTAGTGAACGCAAAGGTCGAAGTTTCACCGGCTGCTACGTTGAAAGTCTCGAGCACCTTTCCATCAGACGCACGACAAGCCTTAGCAACAAGTTTGTAAGAATCGTGCTTATTTCTAATGTTGATTGTGTATATACCGCTCGGAGCACCTGCGAATCGGTAATCGGTATAGAGGTCTTTTCCAGCAGTAGATTTACCGCTTATAGAGTACTTATCCTTTACCTCGAAGTTCCAGGTTTCTGTAGGTGCGTCTAATCCTCTCGTAACAGAAGATGCAAGATGGACACCAATTAACGACGAATCAGTATCGTTGACTTCAATTTCCGATTCCGGAATGATGTCATTGTTTCCATCAGACATCGAAGCGGTCAGGGAAATTATCATGGAAGAAGTTATGATAGCTCCCATGAGTAGGAATGCAATCCGTTTTACCATAAATATCCTCCTTACTACGCGCGCACAATATTGCGTTAGCTAAACGTTATATTGAATCACGGGCACAATGCTGATCAATTATTGTGCTTTTTAGCTTATTACGTTCAAATGAATCATTCACTCGGTAAGATTTATATCTTACATTTTAATTATACACTATAAGAGCTGATTTGTCAATATATTTGCGAAACAAAATAAAAGATTGTCAGCTTTTTCAATATATTATAGGATATTTGGATTTATTATACAAATTTGAATATATATATATTAAGTGCTTTTATTTACAGTTTGTGCGCTGACATCTACTTTATAATTAGGCAAAATATATTTTGAAAAACCTGAACAAACGCAATAAAATCCGAAAAAAGTGGTAGACAAATCCGAAAAAACGGTGTATAATTTTTATATATAAAGGAGGTATTAACCATGAAATCAGACAAACGCATTTCACTCTGCGGAGACTGGACGCTGACCTATGTCGCGAATAAGCGATTCAAGCAGTCGGGTCTCAATCCCGCGACCGAATCCGAGCTTGCTTCGACCGGCTGGGAGAGCGTCGGGGCTAAAGTTCCCGGTAACTTCGAGCTTGACCTGCACCGCGCCGGAGTCGTCGACGAGCCTTTCTACGCCTGCAACACGATCGAGCTGCAAAAATTCGAGAATCTGCACCTTTTCTACTCAAGAAAATTCGAGCTGGACTTCGAGCCGGTTGAGAACACCGTCCTGCACTTCGACGGAATCGACACGATAGCCGATATCTTCGTCAATGGTCGGCTAATCGGCAGCGCGGACAATATGCTCGTTCCCTTCGAGTATAAGCGCGCAAACCTGAAAAAGGGCGAGAACGAGATAGTCGTACATATCACGCCCGCCACCATCGCCGCTCGGGAATATGAGGTGCCGGTGACAAGTATGCACCAGCAGTACGGCTACGACTCGCTGCAAATCCGCAAGGCTCCGCATATGTACGGCTGGGACATCATGCCCCGCGCCGTATCGGGCGGAATCTGGCGCCCCTGCTATGTCGAGGAGCGCGCCGCTGATCGTATTGACGACCTGTTCGTATACACCCACGACGCTAAATCCGACGGCAGCTGGGCGGCTTTCGGCTTCTTCTGGAACCTGACCGTCGCCGAGGACGAGATCCGCGACTACGGACTGAAAATTCACGCCGAGTGCGGCGACAGCAAGCTCGACTGGTACAACGACAAGCTCGCGCATACCGCCGGACGGACGGTAATCGGAATCGGCAATCCGAAGCTCTGGATGCCGCGCAACTACGGCGAACCGAACCTTTACGACGTCACCGCGACGCTCTGCTACAAGGGCGAGCCGGTCTACGAGTACAAAACGAGAGCCGGTCTGCGCACCATCGAACTCGACCGGACAAGCACCACCGATAAGGACGGAAACGGCGAATTCTGCTTCCGAATCAACGGCAAAAAGGTCTTCTGGCAGGGCTCGAACTGGGTTCCGGTCGACGCATATCATTCCCGCGACGCCGAGCGCCTGCCCGGAATCCTGCCGATGCTCACCGACCTTAACTGCAACTGCGTGCGCTGCTGGGGCGGCAACGTCTATGAGGACGATATTTTCTTCAATTTCTGCGACGAAAACGGAATCATGGTCTGGCAGGACTTCTCGCACGCCTGCGGCATAAATCCCCAGACCGACGATTACTGCGCGCGCTTCGCCGTTGAGGTAGAAAAGGTCGTCAAGCGCCTGAGAAATCATACGTCAATCGTCCTCTGGGCGGGCGACAACGAATGCGACTATATGTGGTTCGGCGGTTATATCAAGCGCGACCCGAACAGCAACCGTCTGACCCGCGAGGTCATTCCGAAGGTGCTGCTCGCTCACGATTTCACGCGCCCCTATCTGCCGAGCTCGCCGTATATGGACGAGCACGCTTTCCAGATGCGCAAGGCAGGTACGCTCGAAGCGACCTCCGAGCAGCATCTTTGGGGTCCGCGCGACTACTTCAAGGGCAATTTCTATAAGAACTCCATCTGCCACTTCGCGTCCGAGACCGGATATCACGGCTGCCCGTCGCCCGAGAGCCTGAAAAAATACATCCGTCCCGAGCAGCTCTGGCATTGGAAGAAATACCCGGACAACGACCGTTTGCCGAAGGACGACTGGTGCTGTCACGCCGCCTGCGCCGACCTTGACGGCAGAGACGGCTGCGTCTACCGCATCAAGCTGATGAGCGATCAGGTCAAGACCCTGTTCCCGGCGTTCCGCGAGCACGAGGCTGAGTACGGACTCAATAAATTCGCCATAGCCAGCCAGATTTCCCAGGCCGAGGCGAAGAAATACTTCATCGAGCGCTTCCGCGTCACCAAATGGCGCAGAACCGGCATAATCTGGTGGAATCTCATCGACGGCTGGCCGCAGATTTCCGACGCGGTGGTGGACTACTACGGCGTGAAGAAGTTAGCTTATCACTACATCAAGCGCTCACAGCAGCAGCTCTGCCTGATTTTCGACGAGCCGGAGAACGGAATCCTGCCGCTCCACGTAGTGTCCGACCTCCAGAAAGACGTTACTGTGAAGTACAAAGTGACCGATTTCGTCAGCGGCGAGGTTATCGTCGAATCCACCTGCCTTGCGAGAGCGAACGAATCGCTGCCGATCTTCTCAAAGCCGATGCTGGACGGAGAGAAGCGCTTCTATCTGATCGAATGGGAGTACGAGCTGGACGGCGCTGTCGTAAAGGGCAAGAATCACTATGTCACGAACATCATTGACCTCGACTTCGACGAGTACATGAGCTGGATAAAGAAAGCCGGATTTGACGAGTTCGAGGGCTTCTGAAAAGCTGTCTTGGCGGCTCTGAACATGAGTTACAAAAAAAGGTAAGGCTTGCGCCTTACCTTTTTCATATCATAATATATATCACTTCAGGAGCTCTGCGAGAGCGGGAACGATATCCAGATTCTCCCACGGAGCCTTGAGATCCTCGCGTCCCATGTGACCGTAAGCCGCGAGCTTCTTGTAGATCGGACGGCGGAGCTTGAAGCGGTCGATTATAGCCGCCGGACGGAGATCGACAAGCTCGCAGACCTTGTCGGCGATCCTGTCGTCGTCGAGCTTTCCGGTGCCGAAGGTGTCGACCATGACCGAGACCGGCTTTGCGACGCCGATAGCGTAGGCGATCTGAACCTCGCACTTGGTAGCGAGTCCGGACGCGACGATGTTCTTAGCGATGTAGCGCGCGGCGTAGGACGCTGAGCGGTCGACCTTGGTCGGATCCTTGCCCGAAAAAGCTCCGCCGCCGTGACGCGAGTATCCGCCGTAGGTGTCGACGATGATCTTGCGTCCGGTCAGACCCGAGTCGCCCTGAGGTCCGCCGACGACAAAGCGTCCGGTCGGATTGACGAAGATCTTGGTGTTCTCGTCGAGGAGCTCGGCGGGAATGATCGGCTTTATGACATTTTCGATGATATCCGCGCGGATCTGGGAGAGCTCGACGTCAGGATCGTGCTGGCTCGAGATGACTATCGCGTCGATGCGCTTGGGACGGTTTACGCCGTCGGAATCGGTGTCGTATTCAACCGTGACCTGAGTTTTTCCGTCGGGACGGAG
>CACXED010000261.1 GCA_902766575.1 uncultured Ruminococcus sp.
GCGCTGATGATATTCCCGGAGAATTCGATCTCGCCGTTTGTCGGATGATAGACGCCGGTGATGACGTTGAACGCCGTCGTTTTACCCGCGCCGTTCGGTCCTATCAGCGAGACGATCTCGCCCTCGTTTATCTCCATCGAAAGGTTGTCGACCGCGACGACTCCGCCGAACTGCATCGTTATATCGCGGACGCTGAGTACATTATTTGCCATTTTTGCCACCGTCTTTCTTTCCGAGACGCTTGAAGAAGCCGATTATCCTGTCCCACGAGAACTCGCGGTTGCCCATCAGACCGTTCTTGAAGAACAGAACGACTACCATCAGAATGACCGAGAAAATGACCATTCTGAAGCCCGAGCGCAGGAACGGCACCTTGAAATCGCCGATCATCGTCTCCTTGTCGAGGAATCTCAGCCACCATTCGCGCGCCATTATGACGACAAACGCCGAGATTATGCTGCCGGTCGTCGACGACATTCCGCCGATCACGACGATCAGCAGGATGAAGTAGGTGACGGCGATAGTAAAGGTCGTTGACGAGACCGCGCCGAGGTACATTGCCATCGGCGCTCCGCCGATACCCGCGAAGAACGAGCTGACGACAAAGGACAGCAGCTTGGTCTTTGAAAGGTTGATGCCCATTGCCTCAGCGGCGATCTCGTCGTCGCGGATAGCCTTGAACGCCCGTCCGTAGGTCGAGCGCATGATCAGCGCAATTATCGCGATGCAGATCCCGGCAACGATGAACGGGATGAAGAAATTATCAAATCCGGGTATCTTTGTAAGTCCCATCGAGCCGTTGGTGATGCGGTTCATCGGCTTTGACGCGACGACGATGCGGACGACCTCCGCAAAGCCGAGCGTCGCTATCGCAAAATAGTCGCTCTTGAGTCTGAGCATCGGAATACCGATCAGATAAGCGAACAGAGCCGCGACCGCTCCGGCGATGATCAGCGCGACAAACCACGGCAGCTCAATATTCTTGAGCCAGTCGGCGACTCCGAAAAGGTAGTAGACGCTTCCCTTTGACTTGACCGGGATCGTCAGTATCGCAAATGTGTAGGCTCCGAGCGTCATGAATCCCGCCTGACCGAGCGAAAACAGACCGGTAAAGCCGTTGAGCAGGTTCATTGTGACGGCGAGCAGCGCGTAGATCGCGCCCATCTGGAGCGTCTTATAGAGCATCGACGTCGGCGAAGCAACGAGCCCCACTATCACGAGCAGGACGACTATCACTCCGGCAAGACCGAGCGAGAGGAGCAGATTCCGCTTTTTCGTATCCTTATTCATACCTTCTCCTCCAGCTTTTCTCCGAACAGACCGGTCGGACGGATGAACAGCACCAAGATCAGCAGGACAAAGGTGAAAACGTCGCTGAACTCAGAAAGCGGGCTGAACTTGATGAAAGTCTCGCAGACGCCGATCAGGAAGCCTCCCAGCAGCGCGCCGGGGATCGAGCCGATTCCTCCGAACACTGCGGCGACAAAGCACTTCAGTCCGGGCAGCGAGCCGACCATCGGATAGACCGACGGGCGCGGCGTGAAGTATAGTATCGAACCGACCGCCGCAAGTGCGCAGCCGATCATGAAAGTGACGCTGATGACCGTGTTTATCTTGATTCCCATGAGCTGAGAAGCCTCAAAATCCTTGGAGACGGCGCGCATGGCTATGCCGACCTTGGTCTTGTTGACGATAAAGAGCAGCACCGCGACGAGCAGGATCGTCAGCACCGGCGTCACAAAGGTCACGAGCGAGGTGGAGACCTCGCCTATCGTGATTTTTCTGTTGAGAAAGTCGATCGGCGGATAGGCTTTCGGGAGCGCGGAAAAGAGATAGGTCGCAAAATTTTCAAGAAAATAGGAAACGCCGATCGCCGAGATCATTATCGACATACGAGGCGCCTGTCTGAGCGGCTTGTAGGCGACGCGGTCGATCAGCACGCCGAGCAGCGCCGTCGCGATTATCACAAGCGGAACGGCTATGTACCACGGCAGCATCATATTGCTCATGAAGAATATCATGAAATAGCCCGCCATCATAAAAATATCGCCGTGCGCGAAATTTATCAGGCGGAGTATGCCGTAAACCATCGTATAGCCGATCGCGATAAGCGCGTAGCTCGAACCGATCGAGAGTCCGGTCAGGCAGTTCTGTAAAAATTCAGTCATGGGATTCCCCTTAAAAAATCGAAAAATCGTTAAAACGGCGAGAGTGGTGCTCTCGCCGTTTCACTGCGTCATATGGCGCATTACACACTTCAGGAATAGGTCTGATCCTGACAGCAGGGGTTCCCTGCTTATTTTACGGCGTTGAAGGAGCCGTCGGTCTTCTGGGTTCCGAGGAACTTGAACTTGCCGCCGGACATGGTCTTGATATAAGCGGTATCCTTGTTAGCGTCTCCGTCGGAGTTGAAGGAGATGTTGCCGGTGACGCCGGTGAAATTGACCTTTGCGATAGCGTCGCGCAGAGCCACAGAGTTGACGGTATCTCCGGTCATCGACTTGAGAGCCTCGATTACGGTCATGTAGGAGTCGTATCCGAGCGCAGAGACAGCCGCGACGGTGTCGTTTCCGCCGTTGAGAGTGAGATTGCTCTTATCGGAGTTGAGGAAAGCCTTGTAGCCCTTGACGAATTCAGCAGCGCCTGCGTCGTTCTCGTCAAAGAAGGTCGAGAAGGAAACGCCCTCACAGTTATCCTTGCCGGCATTGTCGATGATCGTAGCGTTCTCCCAGGTATCGCCCGCCATCAGCTCGCAGTCGAGACCTGCCTCGCGCGCCTGCTTGATGAAGAGACCCGCGGTCTGGATAGAGCTCGGAATGAATACGACATCGGGATCCTTTGCCTTGGCAGCGGTGATGTACGCATTGAAGTCGGACTCGTTGGTGTTGAAGGTCGACTGACCGACAA
>CACXED010000262.1 GCA_902766575.1 uncultured Ruminococcus sp.
GATTCGGCTATCAGGCGCGCCTACGAGGCCGTGACCCACGTTAATTTCATGGATATGCACTACCGCCGGGATATCGGCATAAAATAAGTTCGGAATTTCAGGAGGAGCGATTCGCTTCAGTGATATGAACAATGAAACGTACAAGCCGCAGGATCTTTTGAGGACGATTCAGCAAAAACAGTCAACCTTTTCAAAGGGGCAGAGACACATCGCGGCGTTCATGCTCGAGCATTACGACAAGGCGGCCTATATGACCGCCGCAAAGCTCGGCGCGCTTGTCGGCGTGTCGGAATCCACGGTCGTCAGATTCGCGATCGAGCTCGGCTTCAACGGCTATCCGGAGCTGCAGCAGTCGCTTCAGGAGCTGATACGCACCAAGCTCACCGCGCTCCAGCGGATCGAGATCACCAACGACCGCATCGGTGACTCGGATCTGCTTGAAAAGGTGCTCTGCTCGGATATCGAAAAGATCAAGCGCACCCTTGAGGAGATCGACCGCGACAGCTTCAATTCGGCAGTCGACGCGATGATCGGCGCGAATATGATATATATCATCGGAATGAGATCGTCGTCCTCGCTGGCGAGCTTTATGTATCACTATCTGAGCCTCGTTTTCCCGCACGTCAGACTTGTGCGGACGACCTCCGGCTCGGAGGTTTTCGAGCAGCTCCTCCGCATTTCAAAGGGCGACGTGATCATCGGCATCAGCTTCCCGCGCTACTCAAAGCGCATAATCAACGCGCTCGAGTACGCGAAGAAGCAGTCGGCTCACGTCGTGGCGATAACCGACAGCGTTACCTCTCCGATAGCCGCTTCGGCTGACGATCTGCTGCTGGCAAAGAGCGATATGGCGTCCTTTGTCGACTCGCTCGTCGCGCCGCTGTCTATCATCAACGCCCTGATAGTCGCAATCGGCAAGAAAAAGCAGAACGAGATAGCCGAGACCTTCGACAAGCTCGAAAAGATCTGGGACGAGTACGACGTCTACGAAAAATCACGGGATAACTGATATTATGAAACTCGGAATAATCGGAGCGGGAGCCGCCGGTATGACTTCGGCTGTCTTTGCCCGCGAGAGCGGCGCGGACGTCACGCTCATAGAAAAGAACGACCGACCCGGGAAAAAGCTGCTGATCACCGGAAAAGGCCGCTGCAACGTCACCAACGACAGCGACGTCAACACTCACATCGCAAATATACCTACGAATCCGCGCTTTATGTACGCGGCGCTGAACCGTTTTACTCCTCAGGACACAAAGGCTTTCTTTGAGGAGCTGGGAGTGCCGCTCAAAACCGAGCGCGGAAATCGTGTATTTCCGGAGTCCGACCGCGCAGCCGATATCTGCGGCGCACTGAAGCAAAGGCTCGACCGGCTCGGAGTGAAAATACTTCACGAGAGGGCGAAGCATATTATCGTGACCGATGGCTCGGTCTCGGGAGTTGAGACCGACGCCGGAAGGCATGAATTCGACGCTGTGATATTGGCGACCGGCGGCGCGTCCTATCCTCTGACCGGCTCGACCGGCGACGGCTACCGGATGGCGGCTGAGCTCGGTCATACGATAACGCCGCTCAAGCCCGCGCTTGTACCGGTCGAGTGCGAGGAAAAATGGGTTCGTGAGCTTATGGGGCTCTCGCTGAAGAATGTCACGCTGAGCGTCTCGGACGCTGCGGAAAACGAGATCTTTTCGGAGCAGGGCGAGCTGCTTTTCACGCACTTCGGGCTCTCGGGACCGCTTGTGCTGTCCGCGTCGAGCCATATGAAAAAGCTCCCGGGAATGAGATATAAAATGAGCATTGACCTGAAGCCCGCGCTCGATTTCCAGACCCTCGACCGCAGGCTCCAGTCGGATTTTGCCAAATTCGCCAACAAGGATTTCGCAAATTCGCTCGGCGAGCTGCTGCCGTCAAAGCTGATACCGGTGATTATCAGGCTTTCGGGCATCGACCCGCACAAAAAGGTCAATATCGTGACCCGTGAGGAGCGGCATACGCTTGTCACACTGCTCAAGGGGCTGACGCTCACCGCGGTCAAATTCAGACCGATCGAGGAGGCGATAGTCACCTCCGGCGGCGTCTCGGTCAAGGAGATATCCCCGAAAACGATGGAGTCAAAGCTCGTTCGGGGACTTTATTTCGCCGGGGAGATCATCGACGTCGACGCCTATACCGGCGGCTTTAATCTTCAGATAGCCTTTTCCACCGCTCATCTTGCGGCCGACGCTGCCTGCAATGGCGAATACTGACATATCAAAGGGGGAATTTTCATGTTAAAAATAGCTCTCGACGGGCCGAGCGGAGCAGGGAAGTCCACGCTCGCAAAGGAGATCGCAAAGCGGCTCGGGATCACCTACCTCGACACCGGAGCTCTCTACCGGACGGTAGGGCTTGCCGCAAAGCTGCAAGGCGTCGATCCCGCCGATGCCGATCAGGTCGGAAAAATGCTGTCTGTGATTACAGTCAGAGTCGAGCTTGAAAACGGTTCACAGGTCGTCTATCTCGACGGCGAGCCGGTCGGAGACAGGATCCGCACGCCCGAGATGTCGATGTACGCCTCCAGGGTCTCGGCGATCCCGGCGGTCAGAGCCTTTCTGCTCGACACACAGCGCGATTTTGCCCGGCGCAACCCGGTAATAATGGACGGCCGCGACATCGGGACGGTCATACTCCCCGACGCGGACGTCAAGTTCTATGTCACCGTCGACCCGACCGAGCGCGCAAGACGCAGGCTCAATGAGCTCCTTGCCAAGGGCATCGAGACGACGCTCGACGAGGTTTTAGCCGACATGAAAGCGCGGGACCTTGCAGACTCCACCAGAGCCGTCGCTCCGGCAGTCAAGGCTCCCGACGCGATAGAGCTCGACAACACCGGCGATTTTGACGAGACGGTCGAGCGCGCGCTCTCGATCATCCGGGAGAGAACGAAATGAATCTCTACAAAAGCGCGCACAAGCATCTTGCAAGCCTCATTAAAAAGGTCTTTCGCGTCAGGGTCGAGGGCGCGGAGAACGAGCCGGCTGAGGGCGGATATCTCGCCTGCTCGAATCACATCTCGTTTTTTGACGTGATAGTCATGGCGGTCGCGACAAAGCGACAGATCAGGTTCATGGCAAAGCAGGAGCTTTTCAAAATCCCTCTGCTCGGAAAGCTCATAACCGCGCTCGGAGCCTTTCCGGTCGACCGGAAGGGGAGCGCCGCCGGATCTCTGAAGAAGTCGATAAATCTCCTCGAGAGCGGCGAGGTGGTCGGTATGTTCCCTCAGGGACACAGATACGCCGGAGCCGAGCTGGAATCTACCCGCGATAACGTCAAGGGCGGAGCGGCTATGGCTGTCTGGCACGCAAAGGTTCCGGTGCTCCCGATGTACATCGAAACCAAGAACTCCCGCGTCAGGCTTTTCAGACCGATCACGATCCACATCGGAAAGCCCATTCCTTACGAGGCGTTTGAGTTTGAAAAAGGCGGCTCGGCTGAGTACGACCGCGGAGCGAAGCTGATATTCGACAACATCGTCTCTCTCAAGCGGGCTCTGCCGGAGGGGAAAAAGGATGCCTGAGATCACAGTCGCGTCGCTCGCGGGCTTCTGCTTTGGCGTCAGGCACGCGGTGGATACGGTCGAGCGCGCGGCTGACGATCGGAAATCCCGGGTCTACACGCTCGGAAAGCTGATTCACAATCCATCGGTTCTCGCGTCGCTGGCGGATAAGGGCGTCGCGGCGATTGACGAGGACGGACTCGACGAGGTATATGGTTCGGCGAGCGCGGCTGACCCGGTGACGATATGCACCAGAGCCCACGGCATCACGCGGGAGCTGTCGGAAAAGCTCCGTCGGATGCAGGCTGAGAATCGGTATTTCAGAGTCCTCGACTGCACCTGCCCGCACGTCAGCCGTATCCAGAGGATCGCGACCGAGGAGACCTCAGAGGACACGATCTTCTGCATCCTCGGAGATCCGATGCACCCGGAGGTGCAGGGAATAGTCAGTTATGCATCGGGTGAGGTGATCGCCGCGCCGACCGCCGACGAGCTGATCGACCGACTTTTGAGTTCCATGAGCTCAAAAATGCACAATAATCTGGTAATTCTTACAGCCCAAACCACTCAAAATATAAAAGAATGGGAAAAAACTCAAAAAGTTTTCAAAAAGGTCTGTACAAATTCAAAAATTTATGATACAATATGTAGTGTAACAGAAAATCGGCAGAATGAAGTCTTGAAGCTATCCCGAAAAATGGATATGATGATCGTTATCGGCGGAAAAGAGAGCTCCAATACGCAAAAACTCTTTTCCATATGCAAACAAAATTGCGAACTGACTTATTTGATTGAAGATGCTTCCTCCATTCCGCTCAAGTATGTTAAACCCCATATGAAGGTGGGAATCGCCGCGGGCGCTTCAACGCCGGGCGAAATTATTCAGGAGGTTCAAAATATTATGAGCGAGAACACAGAAAAAACTTTTGAAGAAATGATCGACGAGTCGCTTCGTCCGATCAACAACGGAGACCGCGTTACCGGTGTCGTCACCTCGGTTTCCGAAAACGAGATCCACGTCGACATCGGCGCTAAGTTCACCGGAATAATTACATATTCCGAGCTTACCGACGATCCCTCCGTCAAGCTCTCCGAGGTCTACAAGCCCGGCGACGAGATCGAGGCTGTCGTGGTCAAGGTAAACGACGCAGAGGGCGTCGCTCAGCTTTCCAAGAAGAAGATCGACGTTGCTAAGAACTGGCAGGCAGTCGTCGACGCAGCCGCTTCCGGCGAGGCTCTCGAGGCTAAGATCATCGAGGTCGTCAAGGGCGGAGTGATCGGTCTCTGCGGCGGAGTCCGCGTTTTCATCCCGGCTTCTCAGTCCGGTCTTCCCAAGGACTCTGATCTCCATGAGCTTCAGGGTCAGGTCAAGCAGGTCAAGGTCATCGACATCAACGAGCAGAGAAAGCGCGTTGTCGCTTCGATCCGCGCCGTTGAGCGTGAGATCAACAAGGCTCGCAAGGAGGCTTTCTGGGCTCAGGTCGAGGAAGGCCAGCAGTATACCGGCGAGGTCAAGAGCCTCACTTCCTACGGCGCATTCGTCGATCTCGGCGGCGTAGACGGCATGGTTCACACCTCCGAGCTCTCGTGGAAGCGCATCAAGCATCCCTCCGAGGTCGTTAAGGTCGGCGACGTCATCACCGTCACCGTCAAGGCTGTCGACAAGGACGCAAAGAGAATCTCTCTTACCTACAAGTCCCCCGACATGGATCCCTGGAAGCTCTTTACCGAGAAGTACTCCGAGGGCGATACCGCTCTTGTCAAGATCGTTTCCCTGATGGACTTCGGCGCGTTTGCTGAGGTCGTTCCGGGCGCAGACGGACTCATCCACGTCTCGCAGATCTCCCGTGAGAAGATCGCAAAGCCCTCCGACGCGCTCAAGATCGGCGACGAGGTTGAGGCTAAGATCACCAAGATCGACAACGACGCTCACAAGATCAGCCTTTCTATCAAGGCGCTCCTCCTCGACAGAGAGAGAGAAGCTGCCGCTGAGGACAATCAGTAATCGGCTGGCTCAAAAAGCAAGAACACCGGCAGGCAAAAGCCTGCCGGTGATTTTTATTTTCAGCTGTGCTCCCTGCGGTATTCGCTCGGCGACGAACCGGTCAGACGCCGGAAGAACTGACTGAAGTAGAGCGGATCCGAAAAGCCGACGGAGGAAGCGACCTCGGAGATGTCGAGCGAGGTCTGCGTCAGGAGCTGCTTGGCTTCGGAGACGCGGATGGCGCTTAAGTACTTTTTCGGCGACATACCGCATTTTTCCTGAAACAGCGCGCGCAGATAGCCCTCGCTTACAAATGCCGCCGACGCGAGCTCGGACATCGTCAGCTCGCGGTTGTAGGAGCGGTGCATCAGAGCGATAACGCGGTCGACGCGCTCGTCGGAGTTCGGTCTCGGCGCGGATCTTTTGCAGAGGATCGCGAGATCGTACAAAAGACGGACTATATTCTGCGAGAGCGACAGCTCGAAAAGCGGGCCGCGGAGGATAAAATCCTGAAACATCCGCTCGAAATCCTCGATTATGTATTCGTCGCAGCCGGGATGGAGCAGCTCGGAGTTCGGAAAGCCGCACTCGCCAAGTATCTGTCCGGCGCTCGAGCCCGAAAAGTGCGCCCAGTAATATCGTATCTCCGGCGAATTGGTTTTATAGCAGAAATGCGTATTCGGATAGTAGAGTATCATGTCGCCGGGCTTCATGACCGCGTCGGGCGCGCCGGGACGGATTCTCTGGTCAAACTTCACAAGCAGCTCGCCGGAGACCATATACTGGAGATAGTAGTCCTTTCTGCCTGCCGGAACGTCGGTCGTAAAAGGCTTGTTCAGCACGCAGACGCCGGCGCAGTTCACCGCTGCAAAGCGGGAGCTGACCTCCTTGCTGCAGCCGTTGTCGCTTTCCTCGATGTAATGGGATTGATGTTCGATAATATGCGTTTTTTCCATGTTTGTATTCGATTTTCCTATAGCGTTATCTGAAAAAATATAGTATAATCTAAATACAGTATACATTCCGAAGCCGGAAAAGTCAAGTCTTTTGTGAAATTTTACAATTATAACCCGGATTTGACCCGGACGGAAATGTCTACGGGAAAGGAATCGGATCAATATGAAAACCGGAATCAACGCATGGTCGATCAGCTCGGACGCTGATTTTGAGACGGCGTTTGCAGCTGCCTCAGCCGCCGGATTTGACGGTATCGAGCTGAATGTCGACCGGAGCGGCGCTCACGCGCTTACTTTAGATACGACCGACGCTCAGCTCGACGATATATGCGCGCTCTCTGAGAAATATGGTCTCCCGGTGTCGAGCATCTCGACCTCGCTGTGGAGCGGAAAGCTCGGCGACGGAAGCGCGGAGTCGCTGAAATACTCCGAGCGGCTTATGACGGCTCAGCTCAGGTTTGCAAAAAAGCTCGGAGCGGAGGGGATTCTCATCGTCCCGGGAGGAATGAGCCAAACTGTCTCGCTGGCAAAGGCATATAAAAACTCGCTCGCCGTACTGCGGGAGCTGGCTCCGGCGGCAAAGGAATTCGGGCTCTGTGTCGGTGTTGAGAATGTCTGGAACAGCTTCTTCACGTCGCCGTTCGATATGGCGCGCTTTATCGACGAGGCGGGCGAGCCGTACTGCGCTTACTTCGACCTCGGCAATGTGCTGGCGTTCTCAAGGCCGGAGGACTGGATAGAGGTGCTCGGAGAGCGGATAAAGCTCGCGCACATCAAGGGGTTCAGGCTACATTCGGGCTTCAACGCCGGAGGGGACTGGTGCGATATCGCAGACAGCGGAATCGACTGGAACCGCTCCCGCGACGCGCTGAGAGCTGTCGGCTATGACGGATATGTCAGCGCCGAGGTCTCAAAGTGCGATCCGGAGCAGAGTTTTGAGGACTATTATCGCTCGACGAGAGAGCAGATAGACGCTATAACAAAATAATCGTAAAGAAAAGGAGTATTGATATGCAAAAATTAGCAATGATCGGCTGCGGAGGAAT
The DNA here is from genome assembly GCA_902766575.1 of uncultured Ruminococcus sp. Classification (GTDB taxonomy): domain Bacteria; phylum Bacillota; class Clostridia; order Oscillospirales; family CAG-272; genus Flemingiibacterium. The sequence continues at coordinate 7,522 of CACXED010000262.1, forward strand.
CGGCAGCTACCATCTCGGGCATTTTCTGAACTTCAAGGACATCGAGCTTGCGGGCTTCTGCGATCTCATAATCGAGCGCGCCGAGGGCTTCGTCAAAAAAGCCGGAAGCGGTAAGGCCTACAGCGACTTCATACAGATGTATAACGAGGTCGAGCCGGATATGGTCTTTATCTGCATCCCGCCAAGCTGCCACGGCTTTATTGAGCTTGAGACGATACGCCGCGGGATACCTTTCTTCGTTGAGAAGCCGCTCGCCCTCGACATGGAGCTTGCGAACACGATCAACGACGCCGTCGCCGCCAAGGGTCTGACCACCGCCGTCGGCTTCCAGTGCCGCTACGACAACATCAACGAGCCCGCTATCGACTACATAAAGTCCAATCGGATCGTCACCGTCGCCGGTTCCCGCGTCGGAGGTATACCCGGAGTTCCGTGGTGGAGGATCAAGGCTCAGAGCGGCGGTCAGCTCGTCGAGCAGACTATCCATCAGATGGACATCCTGCGCTATTTCCTCGGCGAGCCGGACAGGGTCTATTCGGTCGCTACGCGCGGGATAATCACTCCCGAAAAGTGTCCGAATTACTGCACCGACGATCTCTCGACGACGCTCGTAGTATTCAAGTCGGGCGTGACCGCGACGATGATGACCGGCTGCTACTCCGAGAACGGCGCGTCGTGGGATTCGAAGATGACCTTTGGCAGCATCAGCTCGCGCATGGACTACCGGCTCTGCTCGGACGTGAGGTTCTTCGGCATCGACAAGCGCGATGTGGCGGCTGAGGTCGCGGGAACGATCTCGGGCGACGGCACTCAGCGCCGCTCCGAATCTGAGGTCGGAATCGACGTGAAGTCCTCGGTCGACTTCGGAACGATCTGCGACCGCACCTTTATCGACGCGGTGCTGACCGGAGACCCGTCGAAGATACGCTCGCCCTACTCGGACGCGCTGAAATCCGTGGCGTTCACGCTCGCCTGCAACCGCTCAATGGAGACCGGCGAGGTCGTTAAACTCTGAAATCAACAGAAAAAAGACGGGAGCGATCCCGTCTTTTTTAATCGAGCTATACTTGACATTTCAGCCGCGGCATGATATAATTGTTAAAAACAAAAAACAGGAGCAAGTCTGAAAAATAAATTTTTCAGACCACGAGTTTTGTGGCTTCGAGGCAGGTGGCCTCGATTTCGCTGACGCGAAACCGCCACAAAACATCGACAAAGAAAGGAAGACTTTGCTGACGCGAAGTCATGGTTATAAAAATGAAAATCGCAATGATAGGCGCGGGGAGCATCGTTTTCTGCAAAACGCTGCTGCTCGACATCGTTCAGATCCCGGGAATCGGGCATATTGATTTCGCACTGATGGCGCCGACGACAAGACATACCTCCGACGTCAAGCGCTTCTTTGACCGCGTTAAGGCTGAGAACTCGCTCGACGCGGACGCTTACGTCACTACCGACCGCCGCGAAGCGCTGAGAGGAGCCGACTACGTAATCGCGACGCTTTCGGTCGGCGGAGTTGAGGCTCAGTCGCTCGACATCGAGATACCGCTGAAATACGGCGTAGATCAGTGCATAGGCGATACGAACTCGATCGGCTCGATCTTCCGCTCGCTGAGGACCATCCCGGTCATGCGCGAGCTGGCGCGGGATATGCGCGAGCTCTGCCCGGACGCGCTGCTGCTCAACTATGTCAATCCGATGGCTGCGGTCTGCCGCGCGCTCGACGACGAGGGAGTCAGGTTCGTCGGGCTCTGCCACGGCGTTCAGACGACGATCAGGCTGATCGCCGGGTATCTCGGTCTGCCGGTGGAGGAGATTGACTATGTCTGCGCCGGAATCAACCATATGGGCTGGTTCACAAAGCTCGAGCACCGCGGCGTCGATCTCTATCCCGAGCTGCGCGAGAAGTTTGAGCATCCCGAATACTACGCCTCCGAAAAGGTTCGCGGCGAGGTTTTCCGGCATTTCGGCTACTTCATGACCGAGTCGACCGGACATCTCTCCGAGTATCTGCCCTATTTCCGGAAGAATCGGGAAGCGCTCGGGCTCTACTGCGACGAGCCGGATTTCGGCGGCGAGACCGGAGCCGCGCTCAAGTGGGCGAAAAAGGTGCGCGATAAGTACCGCGACCGGGATATGCTCGAGGGCGAGCCAACGGCGCTACCGACGCGCTCGATAGAGTACGGCTCGTACATCATCGAAGCGACCGCGCTCGACCGACCGTTCAGATTCAACGGAAATCTCCGCAACAATGGGCTGATCACGAATCTGCCGTCCGACTGCATCGCCGAGATGCCGGTTTTCGCCGACGGCTCGGGACTGCATCCGACCTATGTCGGCGCGCTTCCGCCTCAGTGCGCGGCGCTGAATCTGACGAACATCAACGTCCAGACGCTTACCTTCCTCGCCGAGAAGCACTCCGATCCCGAGCTCGTCATGCAGGCGGCGGCGCTCGACCCGCTGACCGGAGCCGTGCTGACTCTGAAGCAGATACGCGAGCTTGTGACCGAAATGCTCGATGCGGAGCAGAAATGGCTGCCGAATTTTGAGGGCAGACGTCCGCGTCCGACGCCGACAGTCGCTATCCCCGACGGGCTTGTCCGCGCCAAGGTTCCGGCTGACCCGGCGCTCGCGATCTCAACGAGGCTCGCAAGCCTGTGAAAACGCTAAAGATCAATATTCTTGCGGCTCTTACCCTGACTGCGGCTCTGATCGCAGGCTGCGGACAGCCGGCAGTGACTCTCCCCGAGGTTACAAAGATAGTCGCGCCCGACTATATCCCCGACGCCGATCAACATACCGCCGGGAATATCGACGAATCTGTACTGCCTCCGGTCGAGGTCAAGCGGCTGAGCTTCCTCGCCGCCGGAGACAACGTCATACACCCCTGCATTTACATGGACGCCGAGCGCCGCGCTGCGGCTGAAAAATCCGAGGGGCTCGACGTCAGGGACTATGATTTCAAGCCGATGTACGCCGACGTCGCTGACTTCATCGCGTCATTTGACCTCGCTTTTATCAATCAGGAGACGCTGATGGCGGGCGAGGAATTCGGCTATTCGGGCTATCCGACCTTTAACTCGCCGCGCGACCTCGCGTATGATCTGATCGAGCTCGGATTTGACATCGTGAACATCGCGAACAACCATATGTGCGACAAGGGAACGTCGGGACTGAAAGCTACTGTCGACTTCTGGAAAGGGCTCGATGTGACGATGATCGGCGGCTACTCCGACGCAGAGGACTACGATACGCCGCGCATTATCGAGCGCGATGGGATAAAGCTCGCCCTCATCGGCTACACCGAGGAGACGAACGGCATCCGGCTCGGTAAATCCGAGCTCATCGTCCCCTACACGAAAGACGAGGACATCAGGCGGCAGGTCTCCGCGGCAAAGGAGATCGCCGATCTCGTCATTGTCTCGGTACACTGGGGCAACGAGAATCAGAACACGCCGACGAAGGAGCAGAAGCGGCTGGCAAAGCTGATGTCCGACTCGGGCGCGGATGTGATAATCGGGCATCACCCGCACGTTCTCCAGCCGATAGAGTGGATCGAAGCCGACGACGGACGGCAGACGCTCTGCATATATTCCCTCGGAAATCTTGTCTCGGCGATGCAGTACTGGCAGAATATGGTCGGCGGCTTCTTCACCTTTGAGATCGTGATCATGAGCGACGGGAGCTGCTATGTCGATTCACCGGCGTTCGTTCCGACCGCGTTCTACTACGGACCTTCGTATTTCAATTCGCACATCTATTTCCTCGACGATTATCCCGAGGATATGGCTAAGACCCACGGAACGAAAAATCTCTATAATTCCTACGCCTCGCCCGACGATATGCGCGAATATGCGGAAAAAATTCTCGGCGACTACATCTCAGGTCAGGATTAGAGCGGTCGCGACGACTGCTATCATCGCAGCGAAAGCAGCTGCCAGCGTTCCGCGCGAGCGCTTTATCCCCGCAGCCGACTGATATACCGAAACGACGTAGATCATCGTGTCCGAGGACGCCATTATCACCGAAGCGGCGAGACCGGCTCGGCTGTCCGCGCCGCGAGCTTCAAAGATCTCGGTCAGCATTGCAGTAGACGCCGCTCCAGAGACCGGACGCATCAGCAGAAACGGCGCCAGACCCTCGGGAATGCCGAGCTTCGTCAAAAGCCCCGCCAGCATATCGGAGATCCCGCAGGACGAAAACATCGAAACGGCGCAGAACAGCACGCAGAGAGTAGGGAACAGCTCTATCGCGGTCGAGAAGCCTCGCCTTGCCCCCGATATGAAAGAGTCGAACAGCGGCTTTTTCGAGGTCAGTATCAGCACTCCGCAGAGCGCGATAATGGCAGGGATCAGACCGGCGGAGATTCGCTCGATCATCTTCTGAACGCCCGGCATACGAGCTTTGATGAGACAAGAGCGGTCAACGTCCCGATAAGCCCGCAGAGCCAGATCTTAGGTAGCAGAGCGAACATGACCGAC
>CACXED010000263.1 GCA_902766575.1 uncultured Ruminococcus sp.
CAAGGATTTTTGTGAAGTATGACGGAAAAGATGCAAGTAGATGCGTGCTTAAGGCGTCAGCCGTGAATTGTGCGGTGTTGCCTTAAGCTCCATTTTTATTACCATGGCTTTCGCAGTAAATTACACTTCTGTGTCAGTTCTGAATGATTATATCACCTTTCCCGGAGTATGGTCAATATCAGCCTGAAATTGTTAACATATTGTTTACAATTATCTCGACAGCCAGCCGCCGTCTACCGCGAGCGTGAAGCCGTGAATATAATCGGACGCCGCGCTTGCGAGGAACACTGCCGCTCCGCCCATGTCGGACGGCTCTCCCCAGCGTCCGGCAGGGATCCGTCCGAGTATCTCCGCATATCTCGCCGGGTCGGAGCGGAGCTTTGCGGTATTGTTCGTCACCATATAGCCGGGAGCGATCGCGTTGACGTTGATTCCGTACTTCGCCCACTCGTTCGCCATAGACTTGGTCACGCCCATGACTGCGCTCTTTGACGCCGTATACGCCGGGACGCGGATCCCGCCCTGATACGAGAGCATCGACGCTATGTTTATGATCTTTCCTCCGCGCTTTGAGTCGATCAGCCGCTTTGCAAAGCTCTGGGACAGGAAGAACAGCGTGCGCAGGTTCGTGTTCATCACGTCGTCCCAGTCGGAGATACTGTAGTTCTCCGCGTCCTCGCGTCGGATTATTCCCGCGTTGTTAACGAGGATATCGGCCTTTCTAAAGCGCTTCCCGGCTTCGTCGAGGATATTTTCTATCGGCTCGAGCGTGAGCAGATCGGCTTTGACCGGCAGGAACTCGGCGCCCTCCGTTCTGACGAGAGCCTCGGTCTCGCTCATGTCGCTGCGTCCGACGCCGACGATATCCGCTCCGGCGCGCGCCAGAGCCACGCACATTCCCTGCCCGAGTCCGGTATTCGCTCCGGTGACTATGGCGGTCTTGCCTTCAAGGCTGAAAATCGAAAAATTCATGGTTATACTTGCATTATCTGTGGATCTGTGCTATAATAGCAGTGGAGGCGATGGTTTTGACAGATTACCGTGAACTCGATATTCAGATCGAAATGCCGCATTTTGTCGTCGAACGTCAGCCCGACGCCGGATGGTCCAACTCGGGTCGAACCGCCGACGATCAGTGCGTGATCGGCTACGCCAAGTGCGGCGAGGCCTTTTACACCATGAGCGGCAGGATCTTCACCGTCGGACGCGGAGACATCGTTTTCTTCCCGATGGGAGCGCATCACTCCGCCAAAAACAATCCCGCCGATCCGTGGGCTTTCTACTCGGTCTGCTTCACGCTCACCTGCGGCGACGAGCTCTCGCGCAGAATGATAAGCTCTCTGCCGAACATTTTCAGATGCAGCGGAACGCCGAGGATGGCAGCGGATTTTGCCGATCTGAGCCGCGTCTGGTCCACGCGCGAAAAGGGCTACAAGCTCAAGTGCCGGAGTCTGCTGCTCGACATCATGTGATCTGCTTTCCGAGCCGGTATCTGTATTGTACATCATAAAGACGGTAATAGCAATGTCCGTTTCGATGAATTTGTACATTTCGCTGACCGATTGCATTTTTTGGGAATCAGAGCCGCTTCGCCGACTTCACGAGCCGCCCGAGTACCGGCTGATATAAAAAAAACGCGGCGGATTTTTATCCGACGCGGAAACGATATAAAGGAGTACAAGCTCATGCGCTATATATTTGACAACGATCTCCATATCCATTCAAGGCTCTCACTCTGTTCAAACGATCCCCGGCAGAGCGCCGAGGCTATTCTCCGCTACGCAGAGGACAATAGCCTAAAGACCATCTGCCTGACCGATCATTTCTGGGACGCTTCGGTGAGCGGCGCCTCGGATTGGTACAAAAAGCAGGATTATGAGCATATTTCTAAGGCTCTGCCGCTGCCGCAGAGTGATAGGATACGCTTTCTGTTCGGCTGCGAGACCGAGCTTGACCGGAATCTCACGCTCGGCATTGCTCCCGAGAATTTTGACAAATTCGATTTTATCATTATCCCCACAACCCATCTGCATATGAGCGGCTTCACCTGCCGCGGAGACGAAAACGCCGCCGAGCGCGCCGGGCTCTATATAAAGCGTCTCGACGCTGTGCTCGATATGGAGCTGCCCTTTGAAAAGGTAGGCATCGCGCACCTGACCTGCGGACTTATGTACACGGGGCATCACAAAGAGGTGCTCGGGCTGATTTCCGACTCTGAATTTCATCGGCTGTTCGCAAAGGCGGCGAATAAGCGGGTCGGGATCGAGCTGAATTTCGATTCTCTGTCATTTACCGACGCCGACCGCGAGGCTGAGCTCCGCCCTTACCGCATCGCGCTGGCGGAAGGCTGCAAATTCTATTTCGGGAGCGACGCTCATCACCCGGCAGGGCTCGCCGCCGAAAAGGCTAACGCCGAGAATATTATTGATCTGCTCGGTCTGACTGAGGACGATAAGTTCAGGCTCTGAGCGAAAATTCCGAAAAAACCGTCCGTATCGTTTGGATATGGAACGGTTTTTTCTATAGTTTGAAATATAAGCGCATAAAAGGAGACGCGGCGCCGCGTCTCCTTTATAATATTCAGTTTGATTCTCTTATCCTGTCAATAAAGCCCTCGAGCTCGGCTTCGGCTGCCGGTAAGAACTGCGCGCAGTAGGAGGACAGATCCTTGGAATCCTGAATCGACAGATAATATCCGGCGCAGCCTATGCGATGGAGCTTATCCACCTGACAGGTGAAATAACCGAAATCAAACACGCGCGAATTTTTTATGATGTCGAGCATCATCACCGACTCGTCGTCGCGCGCGTATTTATCCTGGAGCGCGGTCTCGTAGAACGCCGGAATCACGTTTTTCCAGCCTTCATAGCTCATCGCCTCGAGTATAACGCTCGTCCGCTCGGGATCATCGGCGTTGACCGGAACGACGTAGAGCTGAACTCCCGCGTCGACGATCGAGCTGTAATTCTCCTGCGACTCGTCTAACTTTGGCAGCGGAAGTATTCCCCAGTCGTCCTTCATGTCGCGGAGCTGATCCATATCGAGCAGCGGCATATCGGTGAACAGCATACGCCCGTCGCAGAATGTTTTTCTGAAGGAATCGGTAGAGCCGCTGCGAATGATCTCCATACCGTCGGCGCTCATCATCGAAAAGAATTTATCGTAGATCGTGACCGAGCGCTCGTCTCCGAGCGTAAAATACGGGATATCGTCCTTATCCTTCTGTGTCGTGCGTCCGCCTCCGGCAAACAGGAACGCGATCGGTCCTCCCCAGTAGTTCGTGACATAGCCGTACTGATCGTTGTCAAGATCGTATTTGCTGTCGCCGTTCAGATCGTTCGTGGCGAGCAGGCTGAGCCGGTTGAACTCGTCGAAGGTCCACTCTCCGTCAAGCACCGTCTGATACGGCATATCCTCTCCGAGATCGGCGAGGATCGACTTGTTGAACACGAGCGCCCGCGTGTAAGCAAAGGCATAATAGCTGAAATCTCCCGCCATTGTGTAGATCCGACCCTCCACCGAAAGGCTGCTGCGGCTGTCCTGATCCCACCACGGCTTGTCAAAGTCGCACCAGGTCATATTGTCGCTCCAGTTCAGCGCCAGTCCCTGCGCGATGTACGAGCTCCACGCGAGGTGCGCGTGAGGCGCGATCAGATCATACTCTGTGTCCCCGGCGAGTATCGACGCGGCCGCGGAATCGCCGTAGCGGTCGCCGCTCATGACATAGGTCTCGATATTGATTCCGAGCTGCTCCTCAACCTTCTGATTCCGGGCGAATTTAGCGTCGTTCACGACCTCGCCGTTCTGCTCCGACGCTCCGATGTCTCCGACCCAGTCAAAACCGCTCTGGTCGCGGAAGGCAATCGTGAAGGTGTAACCGCCGTAATCGACATTTGGAAGGTTCGCCGCAAGCTCGGTCGAGCTCTCCGCGTCGGTTCCGGAGCTGACCTTTGCCGTGGTTTCCGGTGGGACGACAGGCTCCTTTCCGCCGCAGCCCGAGAGCATAACGCAGAGCAGCGTCAGGGCTACGGCGTGCTTTGCGCGTACATTTGTTAAAGAAATCAAAAAAATTCATTCCTCTCATAATAATATTATAAATATTATATCATTTCGGCTTTTTCGCGTCAATGGGTGAGATTTTTGAACTATTGGGTCTGAATTTCTTCAGCGGGAGGGGTTTTTTGATACAGCGCCCACAATATCAGAAAAATCCCCCTTGCCAAGCGGTAAATTATACGTTATAATAAATTACGAAGGAGAGATTACAATGACAGGAGCCAAAATCAGCCGCTATGAATACGATCCCGAAATGGGCAGGATCATTATGACAAGCTCTGTTTACCGTCCGTTCCTCATCGAGCATACGCACGGCTTTGTCGAGCTCGTCTGCATCACGCGCGGCTGCGGAATACATACGATTGACGGTCATACCGTCCGCACCCGGCGCGGCGATATTTTCCTTATCGACTACGGAGTCAAGCACAATTTCCATCCGCTCTCCGAGCCGTTTGAGTGGATCAACTGCATATTCCGTCCCGAGCTGCTCTGCGACGTCTTTTCCACGCAGGAGAGCGCAGCCAGTCTGCTCTATTATATTTTCTATCACAACAAGCTGAGCGATCCCAACGCGGTCACGCTCAACATCAATCTGCGCTCGGACAACGAGGACGTCAGCTCGATGTTCGAGGATATGCTCCGCGAGTACAACGATAAAAAGCACGGCTATGAGGATATCCTCGAGCACTATCTGATGATAATCCTGACAAAGATCGCAAGACGCATCTTTTCCGAGACCGAAAACCGCGGCGATATGTCAAAAAGCGGCGATATCATCGGAGACGTGATAAACAGGCTCGAACGCTCCGAGCCGGGCAGCGTCAGCGCCAAGCAGCTTGCCGACAGCTATTTTCTGTCTCAATCGTCCTTTTCGACCAAATTCAAGGAAAAGGTCGGGATGTCGTTTCTCGAATATGTCACGCGGCTGCGGATCAACCGGGCGTGCGAGCTGCTGCTGACGACCGAGCTTCAGATCGGCGAGATCCAGTCCTGCACCGGCTATCAGGACGCCAAGGCTTTCTACCGCGCTTTCCGACGCTGCACCGGAATGACGCCGACCGAATACAGGGAAAAACATTGCGATCCGGAGGATAAAGATTAAATGAATAAAAGAACTCTGAGCTACGACGAATATTACGACAGGGTATACGGCTGCTTTCTCGGCAAATGTATCGGCGGAACGGCGGGCGGCCCTGCCGAGGGGCGCAAGGAGCTGCTCGATTTCCCGCTGAACGAGGAGCTGCTGCACAAATGCCTGCCCAACGACGATCTCGATCTCCAGATACTCTGGCTCGAGCTGCTCGAAGCCGAGGGCTTTGACGTCACCGCGCGCGATATGGCGCGGGAGTTTTACGAAAAGGTTCCCTACGGTCCGGGCGAGTACGCTTATTTTCAGAAGAACTATGCCAGAGGCATCTATCCGCCGCTGTCGGGCAGCTTCAACAACCGATACTATAAAAACGGCATGGGCTGTCCGATACGCTCGGAGATCTGGGCGTGCGTTTTTCCCGGCGCGGACGGGACCCGTCGGCGCTATGCGGAGATGGACGGCTCCCTCGACCATGAGCGCGACTCGATAGACGCGGAGATCTTTCTCGCCGCGCTTGAAAGCGAGCTGTTCTTCACAGACGAGCTGCGCCCGGCGATCGAAACGGCGCTGAAAACCGTTCCGGAGGGAAGCAGGCTCGGCGGAGTCCTGCGCGATACGATAAAATGGCACGACGAGGGGCTTGACTGGAAGCTGACGCGGGGACTGATACTGCGGAGCTACGGTCACGCCGACTGCACGAATATGTATCAGAATCTCGGATTCATTCTGATCGCGCTGCTCTACGGCGGCGGGGATTTCAGAGAGACGATCCGGCTCGGCATTGCCTGCGGATACGACACCGACTGCATCTGCGCCACCGCCGCGTCGGTGCTCGGCATAATCCGCGGAGCGAAAAAGCTGCTCGGCGAGGACGGCATGAGCGACACAGGTCTTGCGATCGGAGTCGGAACGAACCGAAAGAGCGGCTCGATCGCCGACCTTGCCCGCGACGTCTGCGCGGTCGGGATCAGCGCGGTCGAGTATTTCGGCGACGCTGTCAGGATCACCGGGCATCCGGAATACAGATCGGTTCCGTCTAAAAAGCGCACTCCTCCGGTATCGGTCGAAGCCGTCTACAGCGGCGACCCGATTTTAAGCCCCGACGCTCCGACAGAGCTTGCCCTCGCGCTGACGAACAATACCGGCGCTGAAGCTGACCTCAACGTCTCGATAGCCGCGCCGGACGGGATAATGTTCACACCCGACAGTCTCAGACTGAAGCTGAAGCCCGGCGAACGATATCTGCTCTCCTGCCGCGCGGAGCTTTCGCCCGACGCGAAAATATTGAATCAGCAGAATCTGTTCCGCGTCAGGCTGAACGGAGACTTCGGCGAGCTTGAGGACAGCTTCGGGCTTGTCGGCTGCGATGTCTGGTACCGTTATGGGCCGTTCCTTGAGAATGTCCGGGATATCTCCGATCTCCCGCCGCACGAGGTTTACGGCAGTCGGCTGGCTCCGCTTCCGGGCGAGAACGGCTATGATCTGACCCGCGAATATCATCTCGGCGGAATAGCAGATATCGACAGGGAGTTCGTCCCAGAAGCCGAGCCGTTCCTCGGTATCGGGCCTGACGGACGCGCCGAATGTATTCCGGAGCGGATTTCTATCGGCGAGGATCTCTTTGATACCGCCGCGATACAGAAATACGAGGGGCCTCATGTCGACTATCTCATACGCAGATTTATTTCTCCCGAGGAACGCAAGGTCGAGATCGCCGTCGGTCACACCGCGCCGTTCAGGCTCTGGGTCAATGGAAAGCTGATCGGCGAGAGCCATAAGACAAAGTGGTGGACGCTTGAGAATATGCACTTCTCCGCGATCCTCAAAAAGGGCTCGAACACGGTGATCCTGAAATGCGCGCAGCAGTCGGATCACGCGGAATACTCGATCGTCTGGCGCGGCAAGAGATGGCGTCAGTACGCGGATTTCTCGTCGGAGCTTATCGGGCGCGGCTGAGCTGTTTCGCCTATAGCCGGATTTTCTTTGAAAACCACTTGATTTTTCCGGGAAAACGTGTTATAATGGAAATATAAAAAGACGGGAGCTCGTATACGGGCTGAGAGGAAGGTGCGACCTTCGACCGGTAACCTGATTTGGATAATGCCAACGTAGGGACGAGCGGAAGCTGCCTTGTGTCGGGCGCTTCCGCTTTTTGTTTAATGCAATACCGCAATTTAATCAAAGGAATGATTCAGAAATGAGAAACTACACCACTCAGATGGATGCCGCGAGAAAGGGCATCGTCACTCCCGAAATGAAAGCCGTCGCCGCTAAGGAATACCGCACCGAGGACGAGATACGCGAGCTCGTCGCAAAGGGTCAGGTCGTCATCTGCGCCAACAGACTACACGAATGTATCGACCCGAACGGCGTCGGCTCGATGCTCCGCACCAAGATCAACGTCAATCTCGGCGTTTCCCGCGACTGCAAGGACTACGACGTCGAAATGCAGAAGGTCATGGCGGCTGTCGATATGGGCGCAGAGGCGATCATGGATCTCTCCTCTCACGGCGACACTCAACCCTTCCGCCGGATGCTGACGAGCAAATGCCCGGCTATGATCGGCACTGTCCCGGTGTACGACAGCGTTATTCACTATCAGCGCGACCTCGCGACCCTCACCGCCAAGGATTTTATCGACGTCGTAAGACTTCATGCCCAGGACGGCGTGGACTTTGTGACACTCCACTGCGGAATCACGCGAAAGACGATCGATCAGATCCGGAATCACAAGCGGAAGATGAATATCGTCTCCCGCGGCGGCTCGCTCGTTTTTGCGTGGATGTGCATGACCGGAGAGGAAAATCCGTTCTATCAGTATTTTGACGAGATACTCGACATCTGCCGCGAGTATGACGTGACCATCTCCCTCGGAGACGCCTGCCGTCCCGGCTGCCTTGCCGACGGAAGCGACGTCTGCCAGATCGAGGAGCTCGTCCGGCTCGGCGAGCTGACCAAGCGCGCGTGGGAAAAGGACGTTCAGGTCATGGTCGAGGGCCCCGGTCATATGCCGATGGATCAGATCGCGGCGAATATGAAGCTCCAGCAGACTATCTGCATGGGCGCGCCTTTCTATGTGCTCGGACCGATCGTGACGGATATCGCTCCCGGCTACGATCATATTACCTCGGCTATCGGCGGAGCGATCGCCGCGGCTTCGGGAGCGGCGTTCCTCTGCTATGTGACGCCCGCCGAGCATCTCGCGCTCCCTGACGTCAACGACGTAAAGCAGGGCATCATCGCATCCCGCATCGCGGCTCACGCCGCCGATATCGCGAAAAAGATACCTCACGCAAGAGATATCGACGACGCGATGGCCGACGCCCGCCGCACCTTTGACTGGGAAAAGCAGTGGGAGTGCGCCATCGACCCCGAAACCGCAAAGGCTATCCGCGACAGCCGCGCTCCCGAGCACGAGGACAGCTGCTCGATGTGCGGCAAGTTCTGCGCCGTCAGAAGCATGAATAAGGCTCTGAACGGAGAATATATCGATATTCTGTGACTGATCAGTAGGGCTGGGATATCTCATGAAAAATACCGCCGCACCCAAAGTGCGGCGGATTTTCTATCAGTCGGTCACGACCTCGACCGTGAAGGTTCTGTCGGTTTCATCGGCGCTCCAGCTTATCACACCGCCGTCGTTTCGGGCGGTCAGACCGAACACCCGCTTGCCGTCGAGGTCATAGATCTCCGCATTGGCGGTTCTGCCCTCGGGGAGATTGTAGATCACGAACCTCGTCCGGTCGAGGTAGTCATACTCAAAATCCCGCTCGAAGCTGCCGTATGCGATTATCGAGCCCTCACGCGCCAGCAGCGGCATTTCAAAATATCCGCAGCACTTTGTTATATATCGCCCGCCGTCATAAGCCTCGCCGGTGATGATATCGTGCCATTTTCCCTCCGGCAGATAGAACGTGACCTCTCCGCGCTCGTTGAGTATCGGAGCCGCCAGCAGGCTCTCCCCGAACATATACTGCGTGTCGAGCCACTTCACCGCCGGATCCTCCGGGAACTCGAGCAGCATCGCGCGCATCATCGGAAGTCCGGATTCGCTCGTCCTGACCGCCTGCGACCAGAGATAGGGCATCAGCCGACCTTTCAGCGTCGTGAAGAAGCGCAGCACGTCCACCGCTTCCCCGTCGAACAGCCACGGCACCCGGTAGGAGGAATTTCCGTGCAGACGGCTGTGCGAGGACATCAGCCCGAAAGCCGTCCAGCGCTTGTACAGATCGGGCGTTGCAGTGGCTTCAAAGCCGCTGATATCGTGGCTGAAATATCCGAAGCCAGAGAGTCCCAGCGAAAGCCCGCCGCGAAGCGTCTCTGCCATCGACGAATACTGCGCGGTGCAGTCTCCTCCCCAGTGAACCGGAAATTTCTGCGACCCGGCGGTTGCGCTGCGGGCGAACAGGCAGGCCTTGTTCTCACCGTAAAATTCGGAGACCGCCTCGTATACCGTCTTATTGTAGAGATAGGTATACATATTGTGCATCTTCACCGGGTCTGCGCCACTATAATAGACCACGTCGGTGGGTATGCGCTCGCCGAAATCGGTTTTGATATTGGTGACGCCCATTCTGAAAAGCCCGTTCAGCTTGGATTTGAACCATTCGCAGGCTTCGGGATTGGTAAAGTCGACGATCCCCATTCCCGGCTGCCACATATCGCACTGGAATACGCCGCCGTCCGGCTTTTTCAGCAGATATCCGCGTCTCGCCGCTTCGTCGAACAGCTCGGAGCGCTGTGCGATATACGGATTTATCCAGACGCAGATCGACAGCCCCTTATCCCTCAGCCGTCTGAGCATTCCCTCGGGATCGGGGAACTGGCGTCTGTCCCACTTGAAATCGGTCCAGCAGTATTCCTTCATCCAGAAGCAGTCGAAATGAAAGACCTGCAGCGGTATTCCGCGCTCGGTCATGCCGTCGATAAAGGAGTTGATCGTCTCCTCGTCGTAATTCGTGACGAACGAGGTGGAGAGCCAGAGCCCGAAGGTATACGCCGGTACGAGCGGCGGTCGCCCGGTCAGCGAGGTATAGTTCCTCAGAACCTCGGCGGGCGATCCTCCGCCGATCAGAAAATATTCCAGCTCCTCGCCGGGGACGGTGAAGGAGACCTTTGAAACTATATCCGACGCGACCTCGAAGGATATGTTGTCGCTTGAGTTTACAAATACTCCGTAGCCCTCGCTCGAAAGGTAAAACGGCACGCATTTGTAGCTCTGATAGGAGCTTGTCCCGCCGTCCGAGTTCCACATTTCAACCGTCTGACCGTTCTTGACAAAGGGCGTGAATTTTTCTCCGAAGCCATAGACGCATTCGCCGACTCCGAGCGAGAGCTGCTCACGCAGATAGGCGGGATAATCGCTTCTCGGCTCAAAGAAGCGCGGATTGTGATCGGGCGCGGCGGCGATGCGGTCGCTTATTATATACGACGTCGAGCGCCATCCGCAGCCGGTGAGCTTCCTGTCGCCGTCGTAAAAATCCACATTCCAGCCGTCGCCCCGGCTGATGACCACGCTCGTTCTGCCGGATTTCAGCGTGATCTCGGAGTCGCTGACGCCGATCTCTGGAGTATAGCCCTGATCGCGGTTCAGCTCAAATTCGGGTGAATTTTTCGCCCCTCCGGAATAGTGGACGATCCTCACGCCGATTATATTCTCGGCAAAGGACGAATAGGTTATCTCGAAATTCGGCCCGCCGAGGGTCATGCCCCTGTTGTGGATCTTTGTCGGAGTCACAAGGAGGGCTATCGAATTTGCGTCGCGCGAGATGATATCGTAGACCTCG